>JAYVGW010000028.1:0-4201 GCA_043771735.1 Methyloglobulus sp. | reverse complement strand
CGGTAAGGCAACATGAACGGTTCCCAATCCATACAGATGTGGTTGATACCCATGAAGAAGAGCTTACGGGCAGGGTCGTAAGACTCGATGCCTTGGTTGTGATAACCCATAGCCGATGGGCAAATACCTTTGGCCTCATGATCCATGTGGGTTGAATATTCGGGATCGCGTACTGGCAAACCGGTTTTCAAATCGACGTGTTTCACCCAGTTTACGGTGTCATCTATCTTGAACGCGTTAACCAAACTACCGTTTTCACGGTTAAGGGTGTACACCAAACCGTTCCGGTCTGGATGGGTTAGCAGCTTTGTTTTTTTGCCGTCCACCATTTGCTCGGATAAGCCCATGTAGTTGACACCCGCATAATCCCATTCGTCATGCGGTGTTTTTTGATAACCGAATTTGGCTTCACCGGTATCGACATCACGACCCCATATCGTCATCGTCCATTTGTTGTCGCCCGGACGCATGGTTTCATTCCACGGCGCAGGATTGCCTGAACCGTAGTAAAGCATATTGAGTTCAGGATCGAACGCATACCAGCCCCAGTTGGTGCCACCGCCGATTTTCCAGGCATCGCCTTCCCAGGTTTTCTGGCCTAAACCAAACTGACCGTAATGCGGATTAGCGCTGTTGAAGTCTTTCGCTAATTTAATATCTTCGTCAGGCCCGGTAGCATAAACCCGCCAGGCTTGTTTGCCATCCTTGATGTTATACGCTGTGGCATAACCCCTGACACCTAACTCAGCACCGGAACTACCCACGATCACCTTATCTTTGGCGACAAACGGCGCAATGGTCAAGGTCGATCCCATCGCAATATCCGAGTTCTCCATTTTCCAAAGCAAATCCCCAGTCTTGGCATTTAAGGCCACAACATGGCCGTCTAGCTGATTGAGGAAAATGGTTGCGGGATAACCATCGCCTTGCGGGGCATAGGCCAAACCACGGTTAACGACATCGCAACAAGCCACAGCGCGGGCTGCAGGATTTTGTTTGGGCTTGTATTGCCAGAGGATTTTGTCAGGCTCTTTCAAGTCCAGCGCAAAAATATTGTTTGGATAAGGCGTATGCACATACATGATGCCATCGACAACCAAAGGCCCGCCTTCATGCCCGTTCAACACGCCCGTTGAGAACGACCACGCCACTTTCAGGTTTTTGACATTAGTGACGTTGATGTCGTACATGTCACTGAAATGGGTCGCACTGTAATCCTTGGTCTGCATCACCCAATTGGTATTCTGCTTGGACAATTGGTCCAATTCTTTATTGGCATAAGCAGATTGTGTCGCCGTTAGCAGCGAGACCGCCAAAGTTGCCGTACCACCAATATTCCGCGCAAATTTTTTAATTTGCATATCTCCTCCAGTGTGTTTTTTTTATTCGCCTAGTTGAGTAGGCGTAGCCTAAAAGTCAACAAAGCCTAATGTGTTAGGCAGCTTGCCTTGATCGAAAACGCATAACGAGATTTCAGACAGTCAGGACTACGCGCTACCCAGTATGGTACTGAAGCCAGTCATGTGAGCGTTACGGAAAAATGCTTTAACTTTCTGGGAATAAAAGGAAAATATAGGTAAGAAAATTTCCCGACCAAATACCAGCAAATATGAGTTGCCACAGGATTTGAAATATAAAACCCGTTAAGGATTTTACATGGTGCTTAAGAGCTTGAATTTACCTGTTGTAGAATTTAACTTTGATACCAAATGTATCCGCCCGTTAGCTTGATTTGCTCCCAACCCAGAGAAATCAAAGGGAGCAGCATTGACAACAAATAATAAATGTTATACTATAACATTACTTTTTAAATAAGTATTCTGCGCCATGTGTCTCACAGCCGACACCAGCCACACCCTTTCTCATCCAGGACATGACCATAATAAATGTGTTAGCGAGGCATTAGGCATTGCCGAACATTTGTGTGTGGTCCGTGGCGTACAGTTAACGCCGATTCGCCACCAAGTGCTGGAACTGATTTGGGACAGTCACAAAGCAGTCAAAGCTTACGAGTTGTTGGATCGTATCAAGCCTCTTCAAAATGCAGCAAAGCCCGCGACGATTTACCGCGCGCTGGATTTTTTGATTGAACAAGGCCTAATCCATCGGGTGGAAAGCCTCAATGCTTTTGTTGGTTGCACTTGTTCTGGGCATCAGCACGAACTGTTACTGTTAATTTGTAAACACTGTAATGAAGTCGAGGAACGCCCCGCCCCGAAAGTTATGGAAGCCCTGGCGCAAGAATTTTACCAAGCTGGGTTTTTACCCCATAGCAAAGCAATAGAAGCCCAGGGCATCTGCGGTAAATGCAGTGAGTTTTCTGGCAACCAGAACTGACCTGTTGAAGAAGTCAGGGTAGCTATTTCTATCACCAATGGCGTGTCAAAATTTTTTTGGAAAGAATTAGGGTTGTTACAATATGATATGTTATAACATTTCTAATAATCCAAAGAGTTTTCTAATTTTACTCATTGCCAGGGCTTGTTAATGGGTATTTGAAAGTGGCGACCTTCATTCATTATTACTATTTTTCATTCAATATCTTGAGCATCTTATGAACAAAAAAAATCGATATTTATTTCTTCTTATTAGCGGCCGCGATAGTGCCAGTAGCCTATGCAGCCGAAGAGAACGTCCTAGAGTTAGACGAAGTAGTTGTCACCGCACCCTTGCAAGACAAAGTCTCTGAATCCGCTGTCCCTGTCACCGTTTTGAGCGACGACGAATTGCGGATGAAAGTCGGCCACAGCATCGGCGATACCTTGAAAAATGAGCTGGGCATTAGCAACCAGTCATTCGGCCCCGGTGTCGGCACACCGGTGATTCGCGGCCAAGCTGGCCCCAGGGTGCGGGTGCTGAACAACGGCATCGGCAGTAACGATGCTTCGGCCATCAGCCCCGACCACGCCACCAGCGTTGAACCGTTGTTGGCGGAACGCATTGAAGTGCTGCGCGGCCCCGCCACCTTGCTCTACGGCAGTGGTGCCATGGGCGGCGTAGTCAACGTCATCGACAACCGTATCCCCAGCCTGATGCCGGATAAATTGCTGGGCGGGGCGTTGGAGCAACGGTTCGATTCCACCTCCGATGAAACCAGCACGACGATGAAACTGGAAGGCGGCCAGGGCAATATCGCTTATCACATTGACGGTTTTTACCGCAACCGCAACAACCTCGACATTGGCGGTCGTGGTATTGATACGGCGGCGGTAGCAATCACCGATCCGTCATTGACGGTAATTGACAACCCCAAAGGCGTTCTGAATAACACCGGTGCGGAAGCGATCAGCGGCTCGGCGGGCTTATCCTGGATCGGTGAACCCGGATTTGCGGGTGCTTCAATCAACCACCTGGAGAATAACTACGGCATCGCCCCGGACGGCACCGGCGAAGAAACAGCAGTGATGGAACTCAGGCAAGACAAATACGACTTTAAAAGCGAATTGAAAGACCCGTTCCGCTTCGCAAAAAGCCTGCGTACCCGCCTGGGTTACACCGATTATGAACATACCGAAGTCGCCAACGGCGAACCGGGGGCGTTTTTCACCAACAAGTCGTATGAAGGGCGCATTGAACTGACCCATCAGGATTTGGGGCCATTTCGCGGCGTGGTCGGCTTTCAGGCGCAGGTCAGCGATTTCAACGCGACCGAAAAACTCACTGGTGAAGCCCTTCTCCCGCGTTCCGACACCAGCAGTTACGGCGTGTTTGGCGTTGAATCGTTCGATATTGGCAAGGTGAAATATCAATTAGGTGCGCGCGTCGAACAAACCGACATCGACCCGGATGGCCTTGCCAGTTTAAGTTATACACCGGTTAGCGCCTCGGCTTCGGCATTATGGAAACTGGACGGCAGCAATAGCCTGAACCTGGCAGTCACCCGTTCTTCACGGGCGCCCAATGTCCAGGAATTACTTTTTAACGGTTTCCACGATGCCACCCGCTTTTTTGAGCGTGGCGACATCAACCTAAAGGAAGAAACCTCATACAATCTTGATCTGGGCTACCGTTTTAAATCGAAGTGGATGCGTGCCGAATTCGACCTGTTCCATAACTGGGCCGTCGGCTATATCGCCGAACAGCGGAGTGGTCAATTTGTCGACCAAGATGGCAACCCCTGCGTCATCGATTGTATTCCACTGGTGGAATACACCCAAAACGACGCGATATTCAAGGGTTACGAAGCCAAGCTGATTTTTCC
>JAYVGW010000027.1:0-6127 GCA_043771735.1 Methyloglobulus sp. | reverse complement strand
ATACCGCGTTTTTTGATTTCGTGGTCGATAGCACGGGCGACGATGTCCCGTGGCGCAAGCTCGCCGCGTGGGTCGAAATGCTGCATAAAGGGCGAGCCGTCCGGTAACACTAATTTACCGCCTTCACCGCGCACCGCTTCACTGATGAGGAAAGAGCCGGCATGGGGGTGGTACAGGCAGGTCGGATGAAACTGCATGAATTCCATATTGCTGACCCGGCAGCCTGCCCGCCAGGCCAACGCAATACCGTCACCGGTCGCGCTTTGGGGATTGGTGCTGTACAGGTAAACCTTGCTGGCACCGCCTGTGGCTAAAACCACAACACGGGCGGACATGGTTTTGACCTGTTGGTGGTTGGAATCTAAAACATAAGCGCCGATCGCTGTTTTGGATGATTTCCCCAGTGTTTTTGTCGTGATTAGTTCAACGACACTATGGTTTTCAAACAGGGTAATGTTTGAATGTTCCATCGCCCGCTCGATCAAGGACAACGATACCGCCTTGCCGGTGGCATCCGCAGCATGGACAACGCGCCGGTGCGAATGGCCGCCTTCACGGGTCAAATGCAGCTTGGTTTCCCCCGTTGTTACGGTTTCTTCCGTAAACACAACGCCTTGCTCGCGCAGCCAATTGATCGAATTTTTTCCGTAGGTCACTGCCAGCCGTACGATTTCAGGGTCGCACAGCCCAGCACCTGCAATCAGCGTATCTTCAATATGGGATTCAATGGAATCTTCCGCGTCAAACACCGCCGATATGCCGCCTTGGGCATAGTAAGTGCTGCCTGCGGTTAATGCGAATTTGGACAGTACGGCAACCGTTAGCGAATGATCCGCTAATTTAAGCGCCAAGCTTAGGCCGGCCCCACCGCTGCCGATAATGAGGACATCATGCGTATTACAAGTCATGGCAGTTTATAGGTGGAAAGATTTTGGGTCATGTAAAAATAAAATCTCAGTCAATGATGAAGGTAAAGAAATTCGCCTAGAACCCTTAGTTTGTGGATAATAGCGGTTTTTTGCTTGATAGCAATTTTTTTCTAGCCGAGAACTTTTACCATTCATTCCTGTCTACCTGCATAGTTGAAGCCCTTACGTGAACGATCGTACCAGAAATATCGAGCAATTAGACGAAGAACTGGTGTTGCGGGTTCAGCAAGGGGACAAGTCGGCTTACGATATTCTGGTGATCAGGTATCAGCATAAGATTATCCAACTGGTCAATCGCTATGTTAAGGATCACAGCGAGGCTCAAGATGTCGCCCAGGAAGCGTTTATTAAGGCTTACAGGGCGTTGGGGAGTTTTCGCGGAGACTCCGCTTTCTACACTTGGTTATACCGTATTGCGATCAATACCGCAAAGAACTATCTGGTGTCGAGGTCGAGAAGAAACTCTGATTACCATATTGATGTGCAAGATGCAGAAGCTGTTGAAAATGCGCCGCAGTTGCAAGGCTTGGAAACCCCGGAGCGGGAGTTGCTGAGTGAGGAAATAGTCAAGACCATCCAGTTGGCCATTGACAATTTGCCGGAAGAAATGCGGGTGGCGATCATGTTGAGGGAGTTTGAAGGCATGAGTTATGAAGAAATTGCAGAGGCGATGGATTGCCCGGTAGGTACGGTTCGTTCGCGCATATTCAGGGCGCGCGAAGCGATTGATAGTAAGTTAAACCCTTTGCTCGATTAATGGTGAAGCTCGATGGTTGAAGAAAAAAATCAAAATATTTCCAGGCTTATTGATGGTGAGCTTGGTTATGATGAAACGCTGGACTTGCTGAAAAAGATACAGTCGGATGAGGCGCTTAAAAATACGATGAGTCGGTATCAGGCCATTAGCCAGGCACTGAAGACCGATGAGTTTTACCAGGTGCGGGCTGATTTTTCCCGTAAAATTTTTCAAGAAATTCAGCAAGAACCGACATATTTCCTCCCGCAATTAAACCCTCAACACCCTTCGCAGGTACAAGACAAACAGTCAAAACGCAAATTGTATGCCGTCGCGGCATCGGCTCTGGTCGCTGCGGTGCTGGTGGGGCAAGGTCTCCGCGATGACCCATCCGCTAACAAGTACCAGACGGTAACGGCAATGGCCGAACCTCAGCAACAGATGCCGACCTCTACTGCCCAGCGAGAAAACCTGAAACAACCCGACCGCCAGCCCTTAAACGCCCAGTTTAATGATTATCTTCAAGCCCACAACAACAGTGTGTACACCAATGGTGAGGCCCAGTTTCAACCTTACGCCAAAGTGACTGCCTACGGTCAGGAATGATTTTAGTGCGAATTCTCTTTACCCTTTTGTTTGCGTCTATAAGCGCAGTCTCTGCCGCCGAAAACCCTTTAACAGCTAAACAAATCCTGCAAAAAATGGCTAAGGCGATGGAGGTGTCCGATTATCAGGGTACGGTCGTGTTTTTAAAGAATGACAAGCTGGAAGCGATGAAATATTTCCATACTGTCGAAAAAAACAAGGAACAAGAACGCTTAGTGTCATTAAACTCACCGCCCCGCGAAATTGTCAGGAATTCCGATGAAATAACCTGCCTGTATAAATTGACGCGGCAAGTTATTGTTGACCACCGGCCTTACGAACACTCATTTATCGTTGATGTCCCCAAAAATTTGGATGAACAGGATGCCAGTTATCAGTTTGAAGTCGTGGGTGAAGAAGATGTGGCGATGTTGCCATCCTACGTTGTTGCCATCCAGCCTAAAGACGATTTTCGCTACATCAGAAAGATATGGATAGCCAAGGAGCAGTTTTTGCCCATGAAAGCCTTAGTTTACGATATTTCCGGGGCCGTTTTGGAACAAGTGGTGTTTACCGAAATGCAGGTCAATAAACAGCCGCCGATCAAAGTGGTGGAAAGCGCTGGCGTTCCGTCGCCGTCCCGTGGTGCCGTGTCGGCTACCCCAAGCCCATCAAATCAGGCGTCTTTTGAAGTGACGGCCTTGCCCCAAGGTTTCAAGCAAATCTTTTTTAGCCGTAAACCCTTGCACCAACCCGACCAGCCGGTAGATCATTTGATGTTGAGTGATGGTTTTGCTTCTGTCTCCGTTTACCTGGAATCAAAAAAAACCGATACGGCACCCGAGTCCAGGCTTCCTGAAGGGATACATTCCGTGGGTGCGATCAATTCCATGAGCCGTACCCTGGCAGATTCGCAACTTACGGTGTTAGGCGAAGTGCCCGCCGCAACGGTCAAATATATTTCCGAAGGGGTAAAGCTTCGCAATTCCGCGCCTTGATTGCTCCCGAATAGCTTGATTAATCGACAAAAACAAAATTTTTATCCCATACTTGACCCAACCCGCACTTCTCAAAACGTCTTGAAAGGTGTTAGGGTTGCCCGTAATATTGGGTTCTATTCTATAATTTAACTGCTTGGATGTAACGGAGGATTTATGCTCAAAAGGGTAATTTGCTGTGTGTTTCTAATGCTCTTGGCAAGCCAGCGTGTATTTGCACAGTTGCCGGATTTTACCGGCATGGTAAAAACCAATGGTGTGGCTGTTGTTAATATCAGCACCAGTCAAAAAGCTAAGCCAATGCCGAAAGGGATGCCCAAGAACCAACAGATGCCCGAAGGCCTGCCTCCCGAAATGGAAGAGCTTTTTAAGCATTTTTTCAACGCCCCGGAAGGAGGGGGTGGTGAGTTTGGGCCTGAGGACACGCAGTCATTGGGTTCCGGTTTTATTATCTCCCAGGATGGCTATATATTAACGAATCATCATGTTGTCAAAGATGCCGATGAAATTGTCGTCAAGTTTTCAGATCGGCGTGAATTGGTCGCCAAATTGATTGGCTCTGATGCGCGCACGGATATTGCCTTACTGAAAGTCCAAGCCACAGGCTTACCCGTGGTTAATATCGGTTCCCCTAATGAATTAAAAGTGGGGGAATGGGTTTTGGCTATAGGCTCGCCGTTCGGGTTTGAGCAATCGGCTACGGCAGGGATCGTCAGCGCCAAAGGGCGGAGCTTGCCGGGCGGCAACTATGTGCCGTTTATACAAACGGATGTTGCCATCAATCCCGGCAATTCAGGCGGGCCGCTATTCAATATGGACGGCAAAGTGGTGGGCATCAATTCGCAAATTTACAGCCGCACAGGCGGCTTCATGGGCTTGTCGTTTGCCATTCCCATGGATGTGGTGATGAATGTTGTCCAACAGATTAAAACCACCGGCAAAGCGGCACATGGTTGGTTAGGTGTACAAATCCAGGATGTTACCCGACAACTGGCCGAGTCATTTGGGATGAAGAAGCCCCAAGGCGCATTGGTGTCAAAAATAATCCCAAACAGCCCGGCGGAAAAAGCGGGTTTGCAGATAGGTGACATTATTACCGAATTTAATGGGCAACCCATTGAAACATCAGCCGATTTGCCCCCAATGGTCGGCATGACCCCGATTAATAAGGAAGCCAAGTTAACTATAATCCGGCAAGGCGATACCGAGACTATTGACTTTAAAGTTGGCTTGTTGCCGGATCAGGAGCAAAAAGCGCCCTTGTATAAGGTGGAAACCAAGCCTATCAACAAACTGGGTATCAGTGTTGTCGAGATAACTGCCGAGCAACGGGAAACATTGGAAAATGTCAAAAATGGCGTTTTAGTGCAAGAGGTTGAGAGCGGTATTGCCGCCGACGCAGGGATACAGGCTGGCGATGTTATCTTGCGTATTCAGAATAATGTCATCCGTAATGTGAATGACTTTGATAAGATAGTCAAAAATCTACCCGTCGGTAAATCGGTTGCGGTTTTGATTCAGCGCCGTGGTAGCCCGGTGTTTTTGGCTTTGAAGATTGATAAATAATTCGTGGATTTAAAACACATAAGAAACTTTTCCATCATAGCGCATATAGATCATGGTAAATCGACACTTGCGGATCGCTTCATCCAACTTTGCGGAGGCTTAACGGCACGGGAAATGTCCGCCCAAGTCCTTGATTCGATGGACATCGAGAAGGAGCGTGGGATAACGATCAAAGCACAAAGTGTGACGTTGGATTTTGTCGCCAAGGATGGCGAAACCTATCAGTTAAACTTCATTGATACGCCTGGGCATGTCGATTTCTCTTATGAGGTGTCGCGGTCATTAGCCGCCTGCGAAGGCGCTTTACTGGTCGTCGATGCGGCGCAAGGCGTTGAGGCGCAAAGTGTCGCCAATTGCTATACGGCAATCGAACAAGGCCTGGAAGTCGTTCCGGTGTTGAATAAGATCGACTTGCCGTCTGCTGAACCCGAACGCGTACAGGCAGAAATCGAGGAAGTTATCGGTATCCCTGCCGATGAAGCCTTGCTGATTAGCGCCAAAACCGGTTTAGGCGTACGGGATGTGCTGGAACAATTGGTTATCAAGGTCCCGCCGCCGGTAGGCAATATTGCTGGTCCCTTACAAGCGCTGATTATCGACTCCTGGTTCGATAGCTATTTAGGTGTCGTGTCGCTGGTCAGGATCGTCCACGGCAGCATCCGCAAAAAGCAAAAAATCACGATCATGTCCACGGGGAAATCATTTTTGGTTGATGCCGTGGGCGTTTTTACGCCCAAGCGTTTGGAAAGGGACATTCTAAACACGGGCGAAGTGGGTTATGTCGTCGCCGGGATCAAAGATATTTTCGGCGCACCGGTCGGCGATACTCTTACTTGGACTGACAACCCCGCGCCAGAACAACTCACTGGGTTCCAAAAGGTCCAAGCCAGGGTTTTTGCCGGCCTGTACCCGGTCAGTTCTGACAATTACGAAGACCTGCGGGAAGCGCTCAACAAGCTCAACCTGAACGATGCGTCCTTGGTGTTCGAGCCGGAAACCTCACTGGCATTAGGCTTTGGCTTTCGCTGTGGTTTCCTCGGCATGTTGCACATGGAAATCGTCCAGGAACGCTTGGAGCGGGAATACGACGTAGACCTTATAACCACTGCACCCACTGTCATTTATGAGGTCATCACCCAAAATGATAAGGTGTTGATGATCGACAATCCGGCAAAATTGCCTGATATGGGAACGGTTAAGGCCATCAGGGAACCGATCATCCGTGCGAACATCCTGGTGCCGCAAACATACCTGGGTGCAGTCATTACCCTGTGTATTGAAAAACGGGGTGTCCAAAAAGACATGCAGTATGT
>JAYVGW010000026.1:0-6870 GCA_043771735.1 Methyloglobulus sp. | reverse complement strand
AAAAACCATGGACATTAGAAAAATAAAGAAATTGATCGAACTTTTAGAGGAATCTGGCATAGCCGAGCTGGAAATTAAGGAGGGCGAGGAAGCGATCCGAATCAGCCGCCAATCTGCCGCGCCTGCGCCGGTCGCTTATGCGCCCGCTCAGGTTCATGCGCCAGCGGGCCAGGTTGCGAGCGTGTCAATATCGCCTATGGCGGAAGAAACCATATCGGGGCACATCGTCAAATCGCCTATGGTGGGGACGTTTTACCGTTCCGCCTCCCCTGGTACAAAAAACTTTGTGGAGGTCGGTCATTCTGTGAAATTAGGGGATACCCTGTGCATCATCGAAGCCATGAAAATACTCAACCAGATCGAAGCGGACAAGAGCGGTACGGTCACCGAGATTTTGGTGGAAAACGCCGAACCTGTCGAATATGGTCAGCCCTTGTTCATCATTGAATAATACCGGACGGGAAAGCCATGTTTGATAAGATAGTCATCGCCAACCGTGGCGAAATTGCCCTGCGGATACTGCGTGCTTGTAGGGAGCTGGGCGTTAAAGTCGTAGCTGTCCATTCCGAAGCTGACCGGGACTTAAAACACGTCCGCCTGGCGGATGAGTCGGTGTGCATAGGCCCTGCGGCCTCCATCGACAGTTACCTGAACATTCCCGCCATTATCAGCGCAGCGGAAGTGACCGATGCGGAAGCCATCCACCCAGGTTATGGGTTTTTATCGGAAAATGCCGACTTTTCCGAAAAAGTAAAGCAAAGCGGTTTCGTGTTCATCGGCCCCAATGCCGACACCATCCGTATGATGGGCGATAAGATTTCCGCCAAAAATGCCATGTTGGCGGCAGGTATCCCTTGTGTTCCTGGCAATAATGACCCCCTTGGCGACAATGCCAAAAAGAACCTTAAGCTTGCCTTGGAGGTCGGTTATCCGGTCATCATTAAAGCCGCTGGCGGTGGCGGCGGCCGGGGGATGCGAACAGTACATACCGAAGCGGCGCTCATCAATGCTATCGCCATGACCAAGGCGGAAGCGGGTACGGCGTTCAACAACAGCACGGTGTACATGGAAAAATTCCTGGAAGATCCGCGCCATATCGAATTCCAAGTGATGGCGGATTCCCATGGCAATGCGATCCACCTCGGCGAGCGTGATTGTTCCATGCAGCGTCGCCACCAAAAGGTGGTGGAAGAAGCGCCAGCCCCTGGCATCACCGAAGAACAGCGCAAGACGATCGGTGAGCGTTGCGCCAAGGCATGTATTGACATCGGTTATCTCGGTGCGGGGACTTTCGAGTTCTTGTATGAGAAAGGCGAGTTCTTTTTTATTGAGATGAATACCCGCGTACAAGTGGAGCACCCGGTCACCGAAATGATAACCGGCTTTGATATTGTCAAAGAACAGCTCCGTATTGCAGCCGGAATGCCCTTATCCATCACCCAAGATCAAGTTCGGATTACTGGGCATGCCATCGAATGCCGCTTGAATGCAGAAGACCCACGGACTTTTATGCCATGCCCTGGCACTATCGACCAATTCCACATGCCCGGCGGCCCCGGCATACGCTGTGAAACCCATATTTACAACGGCTATAAAGTGCCGCCTTATTATGATTCCATGATCGGCAAGCTGATCGCACATGGCGAAGACCGCAAAAGTGCCATTGCCAGGATGAACACCGCATTAAGTGAAATCATTATCGACGGAATCAAGACGAACATCCCGCTACAACAAGACATTATGAATGACAGTGCGTTTGCGGCGGGTGGGCAGAATATCCATTATTTGGAAAAGAAGTTGGGTATTACGTAACCCTCCCAAAAGATAACGGGTTTGCAGTGATTATTGGCTCGATTCGGTTGTTAAATCCTTAATTTCGATAACTATGGCTTGGCATCAAATCTCCGTTACCACCAGTGAAGAGACGGCACCCAAGGTTGCCGACTATTTCAGTGATCTTGGTGCGGTATCGGTCACTTACATGGATGCCGAAGATGAGCCGGTTTACGAACCCGCCATTGGGGAGACCAAAATCTGGGCGCGGACGCAGGTCATTGCGCTTTATGAGTTGACTGCCGATCCGGCGCAGATCAGAAGCCAGACGCTGAAGCACTTCCAACATGAATGCCTCAACTATTGGGAATTTGAAGTGATTGCCGACCAAGCGTGGGAACGTTCCTGGATGGAGCATTATCGCCCGATGAAATTTGCCGATAAGCTCTGGGTTTGCCCGACGGGGCAGGAGCAGCGGGAGGACAATACAGTATGCTTGATCCTCGATCCAGGTTTGGCTTTCGGTACCGGTACGCATCCCACTACTGCACTCTGTTTGGAATGGCTGGCGAGCCATGATTTATCAGGCAAAACTGTTGTCGATTATGGTTGTGGTTCTGGCATCTTGGCTATTGCCGCGTTGTTATTGGGTGCAGAAAAAGCCTATGCGGTGGACATTGATCCCCAAGCGATAACCGCGACAGAAAGCAATGCACAGAAGAATAGAGTGCAGGACAAAATCATCTGTTGCTTGCCGGATCAATTTAAGACTACCGATGTGCAGGCAGATGTAGTTTTAGCCAATATTTTGGCGAAGCCGTTGATTGATATGGCCGAGTCGATAACTGGACTGGTGGTTTCAAAAGGCCAACTCGTCCTGTCTGGCATTCTTGCTGAACAAGCCGATTCTGTCATTCATGCTTACCACTCTTTCTTGCCACTGGATAAACTGGTACAACAGGAGGATTGGGTAAGGTTGTCAGGCGTTAATCAACCATAACGATGTTTACCCAATGTCCTGATTGCCGCAAAACTTATCCCGTCACTAAAAGGCAGCTGCGGGCGAAAAAACCGCAAATATTCTGCACCGACTGCAAAAAAAAGTTTAATGCAAAAACACTCTTGAATGAGAACACCACTGCACTGGTCACGGAAGCCAAGGCTGAATACATACCTAAGCCGGACTTTAAGCAAAAAACCAGCCCGAACAAGAAATCCGAAACCAAACCGCATTCAATTATCGAACCCCCAGGCAAGCTGAACCTGCTGGTGGCTCGACAAGGTTCCCCTGAGCCTAGCCAAAATCAGCACGACCAGGATCAACCCGTTGTCGTTCGTCCTGAACCTTTCGTCCACGCTCAGGAAAGTCCTGTTGAAAGGCTCATGCAGAAAGCCCTTAACATTGGCAGTAGCCTCAGCAAAATCGGTTCCAGTGCTGTTAACTCTGCGGTATCCGAGCCTGCTCCAGAGCGGTTGCCTTGGGAGGCTGAAAAAAAACCGTTCAATTTCAACTGGTTTGTGGGCTTCATTGTCGGTTCTGTGCTTTTGCTTGGGCAACTAATCTATTTCGAGGTCGGTAAGTTGAGCCAAAATGCTTCCTATCGGCCACCGATAGAAAAACTGTGCCGCTGGCTTGGTTGTCAGTTGCCGGATTACCAAAACCTTGATGAATTTGAGGTGTTGCAAGGCTCTTTTACGCCGAATGCCGACAACACGATCACCTTTAAAGCCATTATCAGTAACCAAGCTGCCTTCAAGCAACGGTTGCCAAACATTAAGCTGACTTTGCTCGATTATAACGAACAAATATTTGCACAACGGATCTTTGGCCCGAAAGACTATATCTCCGGTGCGGGTGAACACTTGTCAATCGCGCCTGACGCAACAGTGTCGATCAACCTGACCATTGCCGCGCCGAAAAGCCCTATTGGCGGTTACAACTTTGACCTTATCTATATCTATGTAAACCGCTATGGCGCATGACGAAATCTTTTTAAAGAAGCACGAAGACAAACGCCTGCGGCAAGGCCACTTGTGGGTTTTTAGCAATGAAATCGACACCCAGCGTTCGCCATTAGAACAGTTTTCCCCAGGTGATTTAGTGCAGGTGAAAACGGATGAAGGCAAGGTGATGGGGACTGCTTACATCAATCCGAAAAGCCTGGTTTGTGCCAGGTTGCTGTCCAGAAAAGGCAACCTAAAATGCGGTGTCAATTTTTTTAAAGAGCGGCTAATAACAGCTTTAGCGTTGCGTGAGAAGCTGTTCGACAAACCGTATTATCGCTTGGTTTATGGCGAAAGCGATGGTTTGCCGGGCTTGGTGATTGACCGTTTTGGCCCAGCGTTGTCAGTGCAGATTACCACGGCAGGCATTGAGTTTCGGAAAGACAGCCTGATCGCGGCACTGGTTGAATTGTTTTCACCTACTGCAATCGTCCTGAAAAACGACAACAGCCAACGGCAACTGGAAGGGTTGGGGCTGGAGTCCTGTGTCGTCCACGGCGAGCTGCCAGAACAGTTGACAATCGAAGAAAATGGTGCAAAGTTTAAGGTAGATATTCTGGGTGGACAAAAAACTGGCTGGTTTTATGACCACCGAATGAGTCGGGCGTTGTTGGCGACAATGGCAAAAAACCAGCGCGTGTTGGATTTGTTTTCTTATACCGGCGCATGGGGTATCCCTGCGGCTTTGGGCGGCGCTAACGAAGTTGTTTGTGTTGATGCCTCGGAAGGCGCGCTGGCTTTGGCTATGGAAAATGCAAAGCTCAACGGCGTTGAAAATAAAATGCAGTTTGTCCGCAGCGATGTTTTCGATTACCTCAAACAAGCACGTCAAGACGGGCAGCTTTATGACATAATAGTGCTTGACCCACCCGCGCTGATTAAGCGCAAAAAATATTTTAAGCAGGGTTATGAGGCATACAGACGTTTAAACCAGCTCGCGTTACAGGTGCTGGCCAAAAATGGCATTCTGATTTCGGCATCTTGCTCGTATCATTTGAGCGTTGAAAACCTGCACGAAATACTGCGTTCATCGGGGCGGCATATTGACCGCCATCTGACGTTTTTTGCTTGCGGAGGGCAGGGCGGTGATCACCCGATTGATCCTGCAATACCCGAAACGGCATATTTGAAAACCTTTTTTTGCACCGTCTCAGCCAGCTTATAAATCCTTGAGGCAACCTTTGTGGTCACGGTAAAATATGGCAAAAACTGCAATCTTTGCGGCTTACCGGTGGAAATAAAGGGTTTTACCCTAGAGACTGAAAAGGGCCAACTGACGTTTTGTTGTGCCGGATGCCAGAGTATTTACCAGTTAATCTATGCGAATAAGCAAGCACAAAAAATTGAAAATAAATCCGACAATCATGAGGAAAATTAGTTAATGAAAGCGTGTGATACCTGTTCCAGCCGCACCGAGATCGGCAAAAACCATAGACAAATGTCTGTGTTCCGAAGATCAATTGGCTTGTTTTTTGTGTACTTACCGATAGTCACCTTGCCGTTTGTGTTCCTCAGTGCTTATATGACCTACTTCCATCTATGGATGATCGGCGGCAAGAATATCAAAAAGTTTTCGGATTTTATGCCAGACAGGGATAGCCATCGCTACACCATGAAAAATCAGATCACGATGGACGGCACTTTTAAATTAAGCCTGGCACAATCAAAACTGTACTGGATTATCAATTGCACCTGGTATTGCCCGGTCAGCGTTGCCGTGTTTGAATGGCATGCTTATATGGTCAAACTCGTGGAAAACTGGTGGTGTCCGTTCACCCATGAGAAAAAGGAAGGCTACAGCAACGCCAAGATAGACAAATCGTTCTGGCATATCTATGAAGAGGATATCGTTAAGCTGGAAACAGAAGACCGGGACAACCCGATCTGGAATGAAGATACCGATAAAGCAGCCAAGTAACTCCCCGCTTGCTAAAAAGATAACAAATAATCAGTTTTTGGGTTGGTTTATTTTATGCAAATCGGGCCGTATCAGCTACGCAATAACTTGGTCTTGGCACCGATGGCAGGCATCAGTGACCGTCCATTCAGGGGCATTTGCAAAGATTTCGGCGCAGGGCTTGCGGTCTCCGAAATGGTGGCTTCCAATCCGGCATTGCGGGATAACAAAAAGACCTTGTTGAAAGCCGACCATGCCGGCGAAACAGGTTTGCGCTCCGTGCAGATTGTCGGCACTGACCCTAAAGTCATGGCGGGTGCCGCCGTTTACAATGTCCAACGCGGTGCCCAAATCATCGACATCAACATGGGCTGCCCAGCCAAGAAAGTTTGTGCGGTGGCAGCGGGTTCAGCCTTGTTGCGGGATGCCGATCTAGTGAAAAGAATCTTGGATGCAGTAGTCAATGCAGTCGATGTTCCGGTAACCCTGAAAATTCGCACTGGCTGGGATATTGAAAGCCGTAATGCGGTCGATATCGCCAAAATTGCAGAGACTTCCGGTGTTGCCGCCCTAACTGTGCATGGAAGGACTCGCGCATGTAAGTTTGAAGGCCAGGCTGAATACGAAACAATAAAACAGGTTAAACAGGCAGTCAGCATTCCCGTTATCGCCAATGGCGATATTGATTCTGCTGAAAAAGCCCAATGGGTACTCGATGTAACAGGGGCTGATGCGCTCATGATAGGTCGGGCAGCACAAGGTAATCCGTGGTTGTTCAATGAAATTGATGCTTTTATCAACCAAAGAAAAGTCATTCAAAAACCAACGGTTACAGAAATTTATGCGACATTGGTAGGGCATCTTGAAAAACTTTACAGTTTCTACGGGGATGTGACTGGTGTTAGAATAGCCCGAAAACATATCAGTTGGTATCTCAAGCATCTTGACTTCATCAGCCAAGATATTAGGCAAGCGATCAACCAAGCGACCCAACCGATCCAGCAGATGGTGCTGATACAGTCAGCGTTTACCTCATAATAATAACGATAGTGCTGCAAGCTATGGATACTTTCGTGGAAAGCAATCAACTTATCGATGAAAACGATCATTTAGTCTTGTGTACGCCGTTGTCCGTGCATGTCAAACAGACTGTATCGCGCTATTTGGAGCAGTTAAACGGCCATGATGTGGTGGAT
>JAYVGW010000025.1:0-9921 GCA_043771735.1 Methyloglobulus sp. | reverse complement strand
GTATTTCGGACGAATATTGCCCATCAAGGCCAATGCCTATTCAAAAAAATCGGCTTTTAACCATTCAGCCGGAGTTTCTGCTGTCCGTGCAAAGGTCTCCTTGTATATAATCATCGTCAACTTCAACAATAAAGCCTCTATGGAAAGCAACCTGACCAGCAACTAAAAGCGGCAATAACCAAATAATCGGATGAATAAGAGTATTAATGTCCAGCAAAACAAAAAAACCGCCAAAGCCAAGCACAGACATAATCCAGCAAGCCGCCAAAAAATAGCACACCACCCAACCTAAAAAGAAAACCTGCAAAAAGTTAGAAAAAGCACGGCGGCAATTGAATAAGTACCTCATAAAATGTTTATATAAGGCTTATTTCGTTGTTAACGACGCGCCGCTTAATCATTTCTCTTAGTGCTGTGCAGCCGTCAACAACAAAATCATGTGCTGGTTTGTAATGTTGCCACCAAAAGTCAGCCCTTGCATTCGGCTCAACGCCAGCTAACCGTTCAAGCTCACCTATCGTGACTGATCGTTCAATCTTCTTTATCATTTCCTTAGTTAATCTCGCCACTGTTGTTCCCCAAAAATATTAATGAAGGATAGCGCGTCCCTGCGCTGGAATAATGAAACTTACTTTTGGAATGAGTTGCGCTTTTCTTCCCCAGGCGCACCAAATTCAAAATCATCGACGATGAAGTTATAGCCGTACTGCTTTTCCCCTTCCCTATCCCAAGAATCGTTCTCTATCCTGGCAGTAACGACCAGTTGGTCGCCCTTGAAGCAATATTTGGCTATGTTCGCAGCATTGCTACCAAATGCAACGAATGGAATACCTACGGTTTTCTTCTTCGCTTCGCCAGCATCATCCTTACCGACATAATCATCACGGAGCAAAGTGAAATTACAAACAGAGACATCACCGTGAGTTTTTAACTCAGGTGTTTTAGCAAGACGGCCAACAAATATTAATTGATTACCTACAGACATAATAAACTCCGGTATTAACCACGGAAAACGCCGCGGACGGTATGCTTAAAAAGCATGGTTCATTGTCTCAAAAAAACGCCCTGTTGTCAAGTAAATAATTCATATAAATCAATGAAATAACAGTATATTTGCCACAAGAAATAAAGTAGCGCTTGCCCTTTTTATTCACTTTAAAATACCTCATGGCGTACCATCAGGACGTTAAATCAACATAATCAATTTGAACCGGCTTCTTCTTGTCACCTTCCCTGTAAGTGAATGTTAAGCCTTCTGGCCTATTATTTTCTTTCCATCGTATTTTGCTTAATTCAGCCCATGCAAAATCTGCAACGGATCGGCTTTCTGTTGTAGTTTTGTCAGAAACCTTGCCATCTGGCCACCGCGCATAAATTCTATAAGTCATAAACTATCCTTCTTCATCAACTAAGCGCAATTTAACATAGCACCACCCTCTCGTCATGGCGTACTCCATAATTATGTTGTGACCAGTTAGCCAGTGCGTCCCTGCACTGGCTCGTTGGTAAAATTAAGCCATGCTAAGTTCTTCAGGTAGCCAGTTAGGGGACGACTGAATCAAGCCCCCTGCCCGCGCAGCCAACTCGCCTTTCTTCATGTTTTCGTTTAAGCCTTCAACATTAACCCCTGCACCAACCAAGGAATTGATAATTTGCGATTTCTTTAGGCGCATAAAATAATTTTCAGTGGTTGGTTTCCAATAACTCGAAACATCAACACCCAACAGGTTGACCAGATCAGCGTAACGACTGTCTGCTTCTTTCCCTAACAAATGCAGCCGTAGGGAATAAGACACGCAATATGCGGTAAGCCCTTGCAATTCTTCATTGCTCAATTCCAGAATGAAACTGAGCAAATCTTCCTCATTCGGCAAGCTGCCTTGAAGCTTTTCATGCAACACCATGTAATGGTCAAGTAAAACAGGACACTTTCCTAAGCAGCTTTCCTATAAAATCCCCGCTCAAAATTCAGCGGGGATTGATAGCCCAACTTTGAATGCGAGCGCCGACCATTGTAAAATGCTAAATAGTCAATGATACTGAGCTTTGCCGCCTCTTTCGTCCTAAACTTTTCATAGTTCAGTTGCTCGTGTTTTAAGCTCCTGAAAAACCGCTCTGTTGGCGCATTATCCCAACAATTACCCTTCCTGCCCATACTTTGTTGCATCTTCATTATGCCTAAGTGTCCGCGATATTCGTGGCTTGCATACTGGCTGCCACGGTCAGAATGATGTAGCAAACCAGGATCAGGTTTGCGCCGCCAAAACGCCATCTGCAAGGCACCGACACACATCGAAGTCCGCATGTGATCAGCGATTGACCAACCCACCACTTGCCGTGAAAACAAATCAACGACCACTGCGACATAAAGCCAGCCTTCCAATGTCCAGACGTAGGTTATATCAGTCGTCCAGACGGTATTTGGCGCAACAACATCAAATTCTCTATTCAATATATTGGGCGAAATCGTGTCATTATGGTTGCTGTCGGTGGTCACCTTGAAGCGTTTTGGGTAACGCACTTGCAAGCCTAACTGGGACATCAAACGCCCCGCCTTATAGCGCCCAACCTGTATGCCTCCTTTTTTGAAAGCATCCGATAGTCGGCGGGAACCATAGGTTTTCTTGTTCTTTTCAAACAGCTCAATTGTCCTGGCTTCCAGCTGATTCCGCCGGTCTTGTTTAGTCGTGCTTATTGGCACTTTAGCCCAGGCATAAAAGGCACTGGCACTCACCTGCATGACTGTGCACAGCGCGGTAACTGGGTAGGCCTTCTGTTGCCCCCGAATGAATCCATATTTCATTCGGCTTCCTTGGCAAAGGAGACTGTGGCCTTTTTTAATATTTCGCGCTCCATCCGTAAGCGTTCATTTTCCTTACGTAGCCACCAATTCAGCTTGGTCACTAAGGTTCGTAACGGATTTTTGGGTTGTTAAGACGGTTGCCGTACCCCGTTCCGCCCTAACCCAGCGTCCAATTGCACTTAAAGATATACCTAAGCTATCGGCTGCTTGTTGGTGGGTGTAGCCTTTTTCATTGACCAACTTGGCCGCATCTTGTTTAAATTCAAGCGTAAATTCTGGTCTTTTTTGTTTGCTTTTCGTGTTCATTTTTCACCTCTAATGGCATTATAAATCTGCCTTAAGAAGTGTCCTGCTTTATTAGACCATTACAATGCCCGTTGAGTGCGAAGTGCGAATAAGGGCGAGTGAAGTTAGATAACCTGTTCACAGGTTGGCTAACTTCACCTATCTTGCCCCGGTTAAAAGCGTGTTTACGCCAAGGATGGTGCGTTTCCTGGGTTTGGAAATAGGTTTAATATCGCTTGTTTTATCCGTGTTTGCATGTACTATATCGAATACATGCCGACAAGTCCAAAGTTATACCAAAACAACCCATACCCACGTAAATACAACCCAAAACCATGGCTACCATCCAACCCAAAACCAAGGGCGAGAAATTATCGGTTCGTATCGCCGCCAGGGAAGTGGCCAAAAAACCATCACCCTACGCCATCAACCGTGCGGCATTCCTGGCCTTACGGCAAGACATCAAGGACGCGATGGCTGACGGATGGAATGTGATGAGCATCTGGGAAACGTTGCACGAGGAAGGCAAAGTCAGCTTTGGCTATGAGGCTTTTCGCAAATATGTCAATTGTTTGATCTTATTGCCGCCACCCGTGATGGTGGCAACTGAAATAGAGGGGGCTAACGCCCAAAAAATTCCAGCGGTCGAAACCGGACAGCAACCCAAGAAACTGTTGCCTAAAAAGACTGCGGCGCAACCGCCCCAAAATGGCGGTTTCGTTTTTGATCCAGAGCCTAAGAAAGAGGATTTATTTTAATGGCTAAAATTCACATGGTCTTACAGGGTAAGGGCGGGGTCGGCAAATCACTGATCGCAGCGATACTCGCACAATACAAAACGGGCCAAGGCAAGCCGCCGTTATGCATCGACACGGACCCGGTCAACGCAACGTTTCATGGTTTTAAGGCATTGAAGGTCAAGCGCCTGCAAATTATGGATGGCGATGAAATCAATCCGCGCCATTTTGACGCGCTGGTGGAATTGCTAGCGCCGACTCTTGTTGATGCTGTCATCGACAATGGCGCCAGTTCATTCGTGCCGCTGGCACATTACCTGATCAGCAACCAGGTGCCCGCCCTGTTACAAGACATGGGCCACGAGTTGGTTGTGCATACTGTGATTACAGGCAGCCAGGCGCTCACCGACACGGTAAACGGCTTTGCCCAGCTCGCGGCGCAGTTCCCGATTGAATCCTCATTTATCGTTTGGCTTAACCCGTATTGGGGCGCGATAGAGCACGAAGGGAAAAGCTTTGAACACATGAAGGCGTACCTCAATAACAAGGAACGTGTGACGGCCATTGTTAATATGCCCATCCTCAAGGAAGAGACCTATGGCCGCGATTTGGCGGACATGTTGCAGGCACACTTGACTTTTGACGAAGCCCTGGCTAATCCTGCGCTGACCATTATGACGCGGCAACGCCTGAAGATCGTTAAAAACCAGCTTTTTTCCCAACTCGATAATGCGGCGGTACTGTGATGCCCGATAATGTGGATGGGCTTATCAAAGAGATTGCCGTAAAACATGGCATCGCTGTGTCGCGCGACGACCCGATATTGGTTCTGCAAACCCTCAATAACCGACTGATGCAAGATAGCGGGGCGGCGCAACAAGCCCTATTGGACAGCTATAAAGAAGAAATGGAAGCGCTTGCCCTGCGCTGGGGACTGGATGCCACAGACAAGGCCGAGCGGATAGTAAACGCCTCCTTGCTGGCCGGCAAGGAGGCAATGGCGGGAATAATGCGGGACAGCGCCCAAGCGACAGCCACCGCCATGCGTACTGAAATCAACTCGGCTTTGGGCTTGATTGCCAATAATCTATTGGCCACACGCAGCTTGGCAATACTCAATGTTGTGGCTGCCTGTATAACCCTATTTGCCGCTGCGATCGCGTTATGGGTCGCCCTTCAGTAAGGGTCTGTCATGATTACAATACCGGCGTTTATTTTTGCGCTGTTATTTATTCAACTTTTATCTTGCTTTTATGGCCTTGCCCATAGGGAGCGATGCAAGCCACGGCCACCCTGTTGTTCGCTTTCTCCAATAAAGTGTGATTTTTTCTGGTTTTGTTCTTGTTGCCGAATCAAGACCTGATGGCGGCGCTGGGCTTCTTGTCTTTCAACCCAGTCTGCGGCCATGCCCGGCTCCTTAAACCTAAGCTTATGGGCAGCCAACTCTTGGATACGTGGACAGTGCAAACCCATCCCTTCCTTGATCTCCCGCACGGCCTCAAGCCGGCCCCGTAACTTCTGCAGGGTATTTTGCTGTTGCTGCAATTTTTGCTGCCAGAGTTGGCGTGTACCCGGCAATGCCAGAAAGCCAGGCTGCTGGACTTGGACTTGTTGTAACCGTGAGGCTTGTAGCTCGATGAGGTTTTCCAGCCTGTCCTCAATACGTTCAGTCTGGTCATGTTTGGCATCAACTTGTGTTGCCAAGGCAGCCGTGTATTGGGACTCCAAAGGAGCGCTGTCGATCAGGATGGATTGCCCGGCATCCGCTTCCCTGGCTTCATCCAACAAGAATTCAGCTTGCATCTCGAATTCAATGCCCGCCTGCAGATTGCTGTCTGTGTCCCTGGCCTTAGTCATCTTTTGCGTTGGTTCGTTGGGGACACTCATTTCAACTCCGAATGTTAGCGGCTAAATTTACCGGGACAGCCGCCTGCCTTGCTTAATGGAGGTTGCGGCCACAATGGCTTTGTTGCCCTCGTATTCTAACCGGGAAATGCTTCCTATAACAGGTACTTTATCGAATAGTGTGCGATCATGCCTGACAAAGGCTTTCCCGACCTGCTGGTACACAGATGCTTTGTCGGCATGGATAATGACACCCTCGTAAGCCTTGGCCTGGTCTGCGTCCGTGGCCAAGTGGATGTTATAGATGCCTGGCTTGATGGCCCCGGCCTTATCGACCTTGTCGGTTTCCCATTGTCCGGAATTTTCGTTTTGTACGAGCCGTTGCCCATTCATGACTAGCACGCGTTGTTTCATTGCAATACCTTGTTGGGTCGTGTTGCGGTGGTTGGCATGGGAAGATAATAGCTGAAAGATTGGGGATTAACGAGCCATAGGCGACAAAAAAGAGATGGCTTGGGAGCGGTGCAGATACCTTAGCCGCCGCCCCCCAACTAGCCCTCCAGCACGGCCACCAGCAGCACTTCGTTCAAGTTCGCTTCAGATACGCGACCGTCATCGTCATATTGTAACCAACCAAGCCCTTCAGACGATGGACGTCGATTCAACAGCAAGCGTGCGGCACGGCCATTGTGCTGGACTATGATAACGGTTTTTTTGAGCTTGTCTGGATCAACGGGCTTGTCTGCCGAAGGCTTTGGAACAGTTGTGTCATGTTCAATCATGCTTTCGTCGTCGCCCAAACCCTGCTGCTTTTGCTTTTCGTCCAAAAATTCACGGAACAACTTAACCGGCCCCCGGGTGATTTCCTCCAGGGTTTCATCAAGCAACCATCCTTGGACTTCTTGCGGGTGTTTTTTGTTGAGCATCACCAGTTCATTGATAATCGTCACATCCTTGCAACGCCCAGTGTAAAAGACGTCGGCAATCAGCTCGGGTAAATCCAGTAACGTTGCATGCTGGGTCACGAAAGCCGGGGATTTGTTGAGCAGCTTGGCAATGGCGGCCTTTTTGGTGCCCTTTGCCAATTCCTTGCCAATTATGTCGGCTATTTCCCGCTCCGTCAGGCTGTCCCGGTGCAGGTTCTCCTGGACTTGGTCGTGCGTGGTGTAATCTAGGTCAATGTAAGCGGGGATCGTAGCGTTCCCTGCCAGTTTGGACGCGCGGAAACGGCGGGCGCCGTGGTTAATCAGGTAACGGCCAGGGGCATTGGGGTTTTCACGGACTGAAATCGGCGTTTTCACGCCACGACTTTTAATGCTTTCGGCCAGCTCGGCCATTCTCTCTTTTGAGAAGCCGGGGTTGTCTTCTTGCCTGGGCTGGTCTTTGTCTTCATCGATTAAGGCGATGTCCAACTGTAAGGGGGTAGCGCCCAAAAGGGCTTTGGGATCTTGCTTTGATTTAAGTTTAGTCATAGGTTGAAGCCCAATCCATGGTTGTTTAACTGTGCGTTACTCTGGGCATCTAGGCCTATTGCCATAAATTGTCGGCTTCGCCCTAAAATGCCGGAGGCACTATCGTTTTGTTGTGCAATTGAGTGTTTTTTCATGAGTGTTCCAGCTTCTTCATGGCGGTCTCTGCCCATTTATTGACGATGTAGGCTTGGTGTTCAGGTAGGACTACTGAAACCAACTTGAAGCCTTTGGGGAGGTTATTGGTTGTATGTGCCACCCAGATTCGTTTGACCGCCTGTGAAACCGCCCCTCTCGACAGGCCAAGTTGTTCCACAAATTCCGTCTGCTTTATGCCTTTGACTAAAACCCCATGGGCGATTGCCAGTGTCTGGATTCCAACCTCTAATTCCTTGGTACAGGCCTGAAACTGGGCTTCGGTCAGTCTTTTTTTCATGGATTGCACCCATACTTTTGGTTTCGTGACAGGCTAAGGGATGATGAAAAGCGATAACTTTAGCGGCTAAAATAGTTATTAATTGCCATTGCGGGTAATACCGCTTAGATCCCTTTGGGCTTATAAATGGTGACAAAATAGGTCAAGAGCGTCAGCAAGGAGAAATGCAGCAGGAAAACTGCACCGCCATTGTGTCCCGTGCTGTTCCAGAAATACAGCATTCGCAAGAACTGGACGACACAGTCGATAGAAAGCACCCATTTTATGAGTGGCCATGCCAAAACGCCGATCACCCAGAATAGCTTAATGACGCCATTTGCATAGCCGGGCTTTGCTTTGATGGTCTGAGGTGGTCTCAAGACCGGGTCAAGTTTGTTGAATGTTTCGGGTTGTTTTGGAAACTTGATGGCATTTGCCATAACTTGATACCTCCCACCATTACTATATGCAATAAAATGTTAGCACAGAGTATCGGTTCAACAAAATTATTTAGCTAAACAGACTGTTTTTGGCAGGCTAAAGGCTAATGCAGACGCTCACGATAAGCAGATTGAAAGTTTGGTTTTATACGCTTTCGACCCTTAAGAGACGGTCACAAATTTCCTATAAACGGTTAGTCATCTGGGATAGCAGTCACTCATTACGTTAAAATGAAATTGCGGCTGTGTTAAATTTAAAACTTGACTTGAAAGAGCCTAGTCAAGACATTCGCTTTATCTTATCGGCGCGCAGTATCCGATGTTCCAGCGTCGCCGGACCGCCCTCCTGCGCGTAACCTTGCAACTGCAATTGTTGGCGATTCCATGCCGCCATAATATCCGTAGCGAATGTGACGCTCCGACAGCAGGTTGTTTTCGTATAAGGTAGGCTCGTCCAGTAAGATGAAACCGTAACTCAACGGTCCTGTGCATAAATGTTGGGTCACGCGATAAGTCCACTAACCCAACGGTTTTCAGTTTTGCAACTTGTACTTGCTTCGAAAAATAATTTGAACAAATTAGGCAAATGACCGGAATTATGAGTAGGGAGGAATAAAAAATCTCCCTGACCAAGTTGAAAACTTCCTGTAAGGAATTAATCAACATTTTTTAAATAATCACCGTTAATCGTTAACGGGTGGAGTAATTATCATGAATCATTTAGTAAAAACACGAGTATGTTTTGTTATCTTATTTTGTGGGATAAGCCAAGTTAGTTTTGCGGTTGGACCAGTAGAGCCTGGTGAGGGAGTTATGTGCGTCGATGATGATGGAATTTGCCATGTGAATGGATGTCAGGCGACTCCCGATCCGGATTGTGAGTTACCTGAAAACTCGTCCAGCAATGAGTCCAGCTCGTCCGCCAATGAGCCGAGCATTGGTGGTAGTACGGTTAATGGCACGAATGGAGTGTACAACTATAGCGATACCGACCTCATCAAGCTCACAGACAACCAAGTCGACTTCGGCGACAACATTTACATCGCCGGCGTGCCCCTTGGATTCGGCTCCGTGCAGTGGAGCCTCGACGACGGCTTTTATACACCGCGGCTGGTCGGCACCCTCCACATCAACAACGCCTCGGGCAAGTTTGTCCGCATGCACATGGGCTATTATGATTCGGCCGGAGGGCACCTCTATACGGACCATAGCGTCAAATTGCATGCATCCGACAATAAGCACGACTCCATGCCGGTGATTCTCTCTCCCTCGACCCCCATGCAAATATTCGAGGTGCGCGTCTGCACAGAGATCAGCGACGACGGCGACAACTTCAGTCAGGTGGATTGCAAAACGGTCGACTTCGACTAATCGTCGATCCCCAGCAATCGCGCGGCCTGAGCGATCGGGCGCTCCGACGTCATCACTAGCTGGCCAGTCGGGAACATCCTGACGGATCAGCTCATCTGGGCTACCGGCCATCGACCAGTGTTTCCTCATGTGACTGCTGGGCGGGTGGCGACATCAACACGTAGCCCTTTGAGCTTAAGGTGTTTGAGATGGATTTGATAGTTTTGGTTCAATTGTTTATCGTATGCTGTCATTGTTACGTAATCTCGTGATTTGAACCCTCTGAGTGAGAAGGTGAGGTTACATTTTAATGGAGTTGGTAGGTGGACGCTTCTCCGCGTTAGAGTCTTCGCCCAACTTTTTATTTAACTCGCACTGGCGCGATAAAGCCGCCCCAGCCGGTTAATTCTGACGTTGAATGCCCGCTTTCAGGAACACCGTTCCAACACAGAAATTTTATGATAGTCTCTTGATGGCCGATCTAGGGGGCGTTCTCATTTAAGCCAAATCAAAATGCTGGCTAGGCTGAGCAGGGTCATATAATTAACCGCCAACCGCTCGTAGCGAGTGGCGACGC
>JAYVGW010000024.1:0-41619 GCA_043771735.1 Methyloglobulus sp. | reverse complement strand
GAGCTAAGTACGGCAAAGTTTAGCGAAGCGATTGATGTCAGCGTCAATTTAGGCGTTGACCCCCGTAAATCCGACCAAAACGTCCGTGGCGCAACTGTGCTGCCTAACGGTACCGGCAAGACAGTCAGGGTGGCAGTTTTCACCCAGGGCCCAAATGCCGAAGCCGCTAAAGCCGCTGGCGCCGATATAGTCGGCATGGATGATTTAGGCGACCTGGTCAAAAAAGGCGAAATGAATTTTGACGTGGTCATTGCTTCCCCGGATGCGATGCGGGTCGTCGGTCAATTGGGGCAGATATTGGGGCCAAGAGGCCTGATGCCTAACCCAAAAGTGGGTACTGTAACCACCGATGTCGCCACTGCGGTAAAAAATGCCAAGTCCGGTCAGGTGCGTTATCGTACTGATAAGGCTGGCATTATTCATTGTACGCTCGGTAAAGTAGCTTTTGATGCGGCATCTATTCAGGGGAACTTGGAAGCGTTGCTAACAGCTTTGAAAAAAGCTAAACCGACTGCGGCAAAAGGCATATACATCAAAAAGATTACGCTTTCTTCAACCATGGGCCCTGGGCTTTGGTTGGACCAGAGCAGCATTGCCAGCTAAGTAAAGAACTTTGGGTTGTCGGTAATCGGCAGCCGTCAAAGACCGCAGGCGTTGAAAAACTTAATATTGCCTGCGTAGACGGAAACCTGAACCTGATATAGGGAAAGGAACCGTAGGGGTATCCATCTGGATATGTTTAAAACATCTGAGGGAATCAGATAATAGTGGAGGTCACACCTGTGGCATTGAATTTAGAGGGTAAAAAGGCGGTCGTCGAAGAAGTTTCAAAATTCGCCGCTAAAGCCCACTCTGCCGTTGCAGCAGAATACCGTGGCTTGACAGTGTCGGAATTAACAGAGCTCCGTAAGACTGCCAGGGATACCGGTGTTTATGTGCGCGTGGTAAAAAACACACTGGCAAAAAGAGCGGTAGCGGGAACAGAATTTGAGTGTATGGGCGATGCATTGGTAGGCCCACTACTGATTGCATTCTCCATGGAAGAACCTGGTTCTGCGGCGCGCTTGATAAGCAATTTTTCTAAAGGCCATGACAAGCTGGTCACCAAAATAGTGGCGATTGGCGGACAGTTTTATGGTGCGTCTGAGCTGGCACGTCTGGCACGGCTTCCTACGCGCGACCAAGGCATCAGCATGTTGATGTCGGTTATGAAGGCGCCAGTTGAGAAGTTGGCTCGTACACTGGCTGCGGTCAGGGATGAAAAGCAAGCGGCGTAAGCTTCATTTAAACCAGTTAATAGTTAAAAATTTAGAGGAAAAACAATGGCAATTGGACAAGTAGAAATCCTGGAAGCAGTATCAAAAATGACTGTGATGGAAATTGTTGATTTAATTTCAGCAATGGAAGAAAAATTTGGCGTTTCCGCAGCGGCGGCTGTTGCGGCTGCTCCTGCCGCTGCTGCGGTAGCGGCTGAAGAGCAAACAGAATTTGATGTCATCATGACAAGCTTTGGCGAAAATAAAGTGGCGGTCATTAAAACAGTCCGCACTATTACTGGCTTGGGCTTAAAAGAAGCGAAAGATGCGGTTGAAGGCGTACCGACAACCGTTAAGGAAGGCGTGTCTAAGGCCGAAGCTGAAGATATCAAGAAACAGCTTGTTGAAGCGGGCGCGACTGTTGAAATTAAGTAACAGCTTAATGCAAGACTGGGCATAGCCCTGATATAAATCCGGTCGGTGGCAATGTTGTCGCCGACCTTTTTCTGTTTGCGATAAGCACACAGCAAAAAATAATTCACAGCGAAAAAGGTCTGGAAGCAATATGTCCTACTCTTTTACAGAAAAAAAGCGTATCCGAAATAACTTTGGGAAAAGTACGGAAGTACTTGAGGTTCCCTATCTCCTGGCAACTCAAATCAATTCTTATGCTGATTTTTTACAGGCTGGTTTGCCGCCTGCAAAACGTATCGACAATGGATTGCATGCAGCATTTTCCAGCGTTTTTCCCATAGAAAGTCATTCCGGCTATGCTGTGCTTGAGTACATCAGTTATCGACTGGGTGAACCCACTTTTGATGTAAGGGAGTGTCAGCAAAGAGGCGCCACTTACGCCGCGCCACTGCGCGTGTTGGTCCGCTTGGTAATTTACGATAAAGAATCTTCAGCCAGCGCCAAGGTCGTCAAAGACATCCGCGAGCAAGAAGTCTTTATGGGTGAATTGCCGCTGATGACTGATAACGGCACGTTCGTTATTAACGGCACTGAGCGCGTAGTCGTTTCCCAGCTGCACCGCTCGCCTGGCGTTTTCTTCGACCATGACAAAGGCAAAACCCATTCATCAGGCAAATTATTGTTCAACGCCCGTGTCATCCCTTATCGGGGATCATGGCTTGATTTTGAATTCGACCATAAAGACTGCGTCTATGTCCGTATAGACCGCCGCAGGAAAATACCGGCAACTATCCTGTTGAGGGCTTTGGGGTATAACAATGAAGAATTGATAAACATTTTCTTCGAGACGAACCGATTCACCCTGAGTCCTGAAAAATGCCTGTTCCACATCATTCCAGAACGGATGCGTGGCGAGATTTCCGCATTTGATATTAAGGACAACGACAAGGTTTTGGTGGAAGAAGGGCGCAGGATCACCGCCAAGCATATCCGTGAAATGGTTAAATCCGGCCTCACAGAAGTTGAAGTGCCGAGGGAATATCTGGTTGGCAAGACCATTGGCCACAACCTTATCGACCCGAGTACTGGCGAACTAGTGGCTAAAGTCAACGATGAATTGACCTTGCCAATGCTGGAACGCTGTATCGCTAGCGGTGTTACCGAAATAAAGACGTTGTTTGTCAATGACCTTGACAACGGCCCTTACATGTCCAATGCGATGCGTTTGGATTCAACCACAAATACGCTTGAGGCATTGGTTGAAATTTACCGCATGATGCGCCCTGGCGAGCCGCCTACCAAAGACTCTGCTGAAAACCTGTTCAAAAACCTGTTTTTCACTGACGAACGGTATGATCTATCGAATGTCGGTCGGATGAAGTTCAACCGGCGCTTGGGTCGCCAGGAAATCACTGGCCCAGGCACATTAACTAACGAAGACATTATTGATGTGCTCAAGGAATTGATCAACATACGTAATGGTAACGGTAATGTTGACGACATCGATCACTTAGGTAACAGGCGCGTACGTTCTGTCGGCGAAATGATTGAAAACCAGTTCCGTGTTGGCTTGGTCAGGGTCGAAAGGGCCGTAAAAGAACGGCTGACACTGGCCGATTCAGAAGGTTTGGTGCCGCAAGAAATTATCAATGCGAAACCGGTTTCTGCTGCGGTAAAAGAATTTTTCGGTTCCAGCCAGCTGTCGCAGTTCATGGATCAAAACAACCCCTTATCGCAAGTGACCCACAAGCGGCGCGTATCGGCATTGGGGCCGGGCGGTTTGGCACGGGAACGTGCGGGTTTTGAAGTGCGTGACGTACATGCCACTCATTATGGTCGGGTATGCCCTATTGAAACGCCAGAAGGGCCGAATATCGGCCTGATAAATTCCTTGTCGGTCTATGCCAGGACCAACAGCTATGGCTTCTTGGAAACGCCCTATAGAAAAGTCATTGATGGCAAAGTAACCGACCAAGTCGATTATTTGTCGGCTATCGAAGAAGGCGAATTCGTCATTGCACAGGCCAGTGTCGCGGTTGATAAGAAAGGAAAGCTGGTTGATGGGCTGGTTTCGTGCCGTCATAAGGATGAATTTACCTTGGCGATGTCTGATACCGTCCAGTACATGGACGTGTCTTCAAAGCAGATTGTATCGGTGGCCGCATCCATTATTCCGTTCCTGGAACATGACGATGCTAACCGTGCGCTCATGGGTTCAAACATGCAGCGCCAAGCTGTACCTACGCTCAGAGCCGAGAAGCCCTTGGTCGGCACTGGCATGGAAAGGACGGTCGCTAAAGATTCCGGCGTAACGGTAGTTGCCGCTCGTGGTGGAAGTATTGAAGCGGTTGATGCTGCCAGAATCGTGGTGCGGGTCAATGACACGGAAACGGAAACGGGTACGCCAGGTGTTGATATTTACAACCTGACCAAATACACGCGGTCAAACCAAAACACCTGTATTAATCAGAAACCATTGGTTAAAAAGGGCGACATCGTTAATGCGGGCGATATTATGGCCGATGGCCCATCCACTGATATGGGTGAGTTGGCGTTAGGGCAAAATATGCTGGTTGCCTTCATGCCTTGGAATGGTTATAACTTCGAGGATTCGATACTGGTTTCAGAGCGGGTCGTCAAAGAAGACCGCTTCACCACCATACATATTGAAGAAAAAACTTGTGTCGCACGCGATACCAAGCACAGTCCAGAAGAAATAACTGCCGACATCCCCAATGTCAGCGAAGAAGCCCTATCCAAGCTGGATGAGTCGGGTATTGTTTACGTCGGTGCCGAAGTCAAAGGCGGCGACATTCTGGTCGGTAAAGTCACGCCCAAGGGTGAGACCCAGTTAACGCCGGAAGAAAAGTTGCTGCGTGCTATTTTTGGTGAAAAGGCCGCTGATGTAAAAGACACTTCCCTGCGTGTGCCTGGCAGTATTGAAGGCACCGTTATCGACGTGCAAGTCTTTACCCGCGACGGTGTCAAGAAAGATAAGCGTGCGCTCGACATTGAAGAGCAAGAAATTAAGCGTTATAGAAAGGATCTGGACGACCAGCTAAAAATTCTGGAAGGGGATATTTTTGCCCGTGTAGCCAAGCTATTGTTGGGCAAAGATGCAAAATCTGGCCCTGGACAATTAAAAGCGGGTGCTGAAATTACGCAAACCTATCTGGATAGCTTGAAGCATTCAGAGTGGTTGAAGATCAGAATGAAAGACGAAGACTTGAACGTTCAGCTTGAGTTGGTTGTTTTACAGGTTGAACAGCAACGTAAAGCGTTTGATGAAAAGTTTGAGATAAAACGCAAAAAAATCACCATGGGTGATGATTTGCCGCCGGGTGTACTTAAGATGGTGAAGGTTTATCTGGCCGTCAAGAGGCGTATTCAGCCAGGTGATAAGATGGCTGGACGACACGGCAACAAAGGCGTTATCTCCATGATTCGCCCAATTGAAGATATGCCATATACGGCTGATGGTAATCCTGTCGATATCGTCTTGAATCCGCTAGGTGTGCCATCCCGTATGAACGTTGGGCAGGTGTTGGAAACTCATCTGGGCTGGGCGGCAAAGGGTTTGGGCATCAAAATTGGCAAAATGTTGGAAGCGAGAGCCAAAGTTGTTGAAATCAGAGAGTTCCTAGACAAGATTTACAACGGTAGTGGACGTAAAGAAGAACTGGATTCATTCTCTGATAAAGAAATCATCGAAATGGCCACCAACTTGATTGATGGTGTGCCGATGGCAACACCGGTGTTTGACGGTGCGAGTGAAGATGAAATTCGTACGATGCTGAGATTGGCCGACCTTCCTGAGTGTGGACAGGTTACCTTGTATGACGGTTTGACTGGTGAACCTTTCGAGCGCCAAGTTACCGTAGGCTATATGTATATGCTGAAGTTAAACCACTTGGTGGACGACAAGATGCACGCCCGTTCAACAGGGCCTTACAGCCTTGTTACGCAGCAACCACTGGGTGGTAAAGCCCAGTTTGGTGGACAACGTTTTGGTGAGATGGAAGTCTGGGCGCTTGAAGCTTATGGCGCGGCATATACCTTGCAGGAAATGCTTACCGTCAAATCCGACGATGTCACGGGTAGGACGCGCATGTACAAAAACATTGTCGATGGCGATCACAAAATGGAAGCCGGAATGCCGGAATCGTTTAATGTACTGATTAAAGAAATCCGTTCGTTGGCTGTCAATATAGAGTTGCAGCGGGAATAACCACCCTAGTGAGCAAACCAACTGACAGCTTGTTCTGGAACCTACCAGAAAATACTTAAAGAGGATAAATTCTTGAAAGATTTAATGAATTTCTTAAAACGCCAAGGGCGTTCGGATGATTTCGACGGTATCCGTATTGGTTTGGCTTCGCCCGATATGATCCGTTCATGGTCTTATGGCGAAGTAAAAAAACCGGAAACGATCAATTACCGTACCTTCAAGCCTGAGCGGGACGGCTTGTTCTGTGCGAAGATTTTTGGGCCGGTCAGCGACTATGAATGCTTATGCGGCAAATATAAGCGTTTAAAGCATCGAGGCGTTATTTGCGAAAAATGTGGCGTTGAAGTCACGCTCTCCAAAGTTCGCCGTGAGCGGATGGGTCATATTGACCTGGCCAGTCCGGTCGCCCACATCTGGTTTTTAAAGTCGCTGCCATCACGTATAGCCTTGTTGCTGGATATGACGCTCCGCGAGATTGAGCGCGTCCTGTATTTTGAATCATTCGTTATTTTAGATCCAGGCACAACCCCGTTAAACAAGGGGCAATTGTTGACAGACGATGAATATCTGGATGCAGTAGAGCAGTATGGCGATGATTTCACGGCAAAAATGGGCGCAGAAGCCATTTATGACCTGTTAAAGTCAATTGATTTAAAAGAAGTCGTCGGCATTTTGAAAGAAGACATTGGTGCTACCAATTCGGAAACCAAGATCAAAAAACTGTCGAAGCGCCTTAGGGTTATGGACGCGCTGATTACTTCCAAAAATCGTCCTGAGTGGATGATCCTGAAAGTATTGCCGGTCTTGCCGCCCGAATTGCGCCCGTTAGTCCCTTTAGACGGTGGCCGTTTTGCGACTTCTGACTTGAATGATTTGTATCGCCGCGTCATTAACAGGAACAACCGTCTGAACCGGTTGTTGGACTTAAGTGCGCCGGACATTATTGTCCGCAACGAAAAACGCATGTTGCAGGAATCTGTCGATGCCTTGCTGGACAATGGCCGTCGTGGACGTGCCATTACCGGCACCAATAGACGGCCGCTGAAATCCCTTGCGGATATGATTAAGGGCAAACAAGGACGATTCAGGCAGAATTTACTCGGTAAACGTGTCGATTATTCAGGCAGGTCGGTCATCGTGGTGGGGCCAACACTCAGGCTACATCAATGCGGCTTGCCGAAAAAAATGGCGCTGGAGCTGTTCAAGCCGTTTATTTTTAGCAAATTGCAATTCCGTGGCCTTGCTACGACCATTAAAGCGGCAAAGAAAATGGTCGAAAGGGAAGGGCATGAGGTTTGGGATATTCTTGAAGAAGTTATCCGCGAGCATCCAATTCTACTGAACCGTGCGCCGACTTTGCACAGGTTGGGCATACAGGCATTTGAGCCGATCTTAATCGAAGGGAAGGCTATCCAGCTCCACCCTTTGGTATGTAGCGCGTTTAACGCTGACTTTGACGGCGACCAGATGGCGGTGCATATACCGTTGTCCATCGAAGCCCAGTTAGAAGCGCGGACATTAATGATGGCGACGAATAATATTTTGTCGCCAGCGAATGGTGAGCCTGTCATTAACCCGTCGCAGGACGTGGTATTGGGGCTTTATTACATCAGCCGCGAAAAAATAAACGCAAAAGGTGATGGCAGCATTTTTGGAAGTATTGGTGAGGTCCATAAAGCCCTGCTTGAAAAATCTGTTGAATTACAATCAAAAATTCAGCTGCGAATCACTGAAAAAACAGTTAACGAAAAAGGTGAGGCAGAGGAAAAGACCCATCGGGTGGCCACCACGGTTGGCCGTGCTTTGATTTGGGAAGTCGTGCCTGACCGTATGCCGTTTGACATAGTCAATTGCGATATGACAAAAAAGAACATTTCGCGTATGGTCAATTACAGTTACCGCCACCTGGGCAACAAAGACACGGTTGTCCTTGCTGACCAGATCATGTACCTGGGCTTCCGGTATGCGACTATTTCGGGCGTGTCTTTTGGTATAGAAGACATGGTGATACCGGCTAAAAAGGCCAATATTATTGCGGCTGCAGAAGCTGAAGTGAGTGAAATTCAGTCCCAGTACGCTTCCGGTTTGGTAACCGATGGCGAGCGCTACAATAAGGTGGTCGATATTTGGTCCCATGCCAATGATCAAGTCGCCAAAGCGATGATGGATGGATTAGGGGAAGAGTCTGTCGTCGATGCCGAAGGCAAGACGGTAAAGCAAAAATCATTCAACTCTATTTTTATGATGGCCGAATCTGGCGCGCGTGGCTCGGCGGCGCAAATCCGGCAGTTGGCGGGTATGCGTGGTTTGATGGCTAAACCTGACGGCTCTATTATTGAAACGCCTATTACCGCAAACTTTAGGGAAGGCTTGGACGTATTGCAGTACTTCATCTCGACTCACGGCGCGCGTAAAGGCTTGGCCGATACCGCATTGAAAACGGCTAACTCCGGTTATTTGACGCGCAGGCTGGTTGATGTCGCGCAAGATCTGGTTATTACAGGACAAGATTGCGGGACTTCCGATGGTTTGATCATGACCCCAATCATTGAAGGCGGCGATGTTGTAGAGCCGCTCTCAGAACGTGTGCTGGGTCGGATTGCTGCCGTAGATGTTATGGATGCAACGGGTGAAAACCTGGTCGTGCCTAGGGGTACTTTGCTCGATGAGCATTGGGTTGCTGTCTTGGATGAACACAGTGTCGATCAGGTCTTGGTTCGGTCGATTATTACCTGTGAAAATAGGCACGGGGTTTGCGTCGCCTGTTACGGCCGTGATTTAGGCCGTGGGCATTTGGTTAACATCGGTGAAGCCGTTGGCGTTATCGCCGCCCAGTCCATCGGTGAGCCAGGTACGCAGTTGACGATGCGGACGTTCCATATCGGTGGGGCGGCATCACGGTCTGCAACAATCAACAATGTACAAGTCAAATCAGCCGGGACATTGCGCCTGAACAACTTGAAGTCGGTAATCAACCGCGAAGGCAATCTCATCGCTGTGTCAAGATCGGGCGAAGTTGGCGTGGTTGATGATTACGGGCGGGAACGGGAGCGTTATAAAATCCCTTATGGTGCTGTGCTTTCAGTTAAAGAAGGCGATAAAGTTAATGCCGGCGACATTATAGTTGTGTGGGACCCGCATACCCATCCAGTAATCACTGAAGTTGATGGTGTTGTTGAAATGTTCCATTTTGTTGATGGCGTGACTGTCCAAAAGCAATCTGACGAAGTGACTGGGTTGAGTGCACTGGTGGTTACCGATCCAAAGCAAAGAGGTAGTGCCGGTAAAGAATTAAGGCCAATGGTCAAATTAATAGATACGAGTGGTAACACAATCTATCTGCCCGGCACTGAAATTCCAGCACAATACTTTTTGCCGACGGGAGCTATCGTAGGGATTAAGGACGGTGGTGAAGTAAAGGTCGGCGACGTACTCGCCAGGATTCCACAAGAGTCCAGTAAAACCAGGGATATTACCGGTGGTTTGCCACGCGTAGCCGATTTGTTCGAAGCGCGTAAGACCAAAGACCCTGCGATATTGGCGGAGACTAGCGGGACGATTTCATTTGGTAAAGAAACCAAAGGCAAGCAGCGCGTTATCATCACTGATGCTACTGGCGAACAAGTCGAAACACTGATTTCAAAATGGCGGCATATCACGGTATTTGAAGGCGAGTATGTCGAAAAAGGCGAAACCATTGCCGAAGGCGAGTTGACGCCGCACGACATTCTTAGGTTGCGGGGTGTTGAGGAGCTGGCTAACTACTTGGTCAAAGAAATTCAGGACGTATACCGCTTGCAAGGGGTTAAGATCAACGACAAGCATATTGAAGGCATCATTCGTCAAATGCTAAGAAAAGTTGAGATCACCGCACCTGGAGACACCTTGTTCATGAAGGGAGACCAAGTGGAGCGCGCTGCCCTCAGGGAAGAGAATGACAAGATTGAAAGGGAAGGAAAGATTCCGGCAACCTATGAGTCGATACTGTTAGGCATCACCAAAGCGTCACTGGCTACAGAATCGTTTATATCTGCCGCTTCATTCCAGGAAACCACCCGCGTTTTAACCGATGCGGCGGTACGGGGACTGGGCGATAGCCTGCAAGGCTTAAAGGAAAATGTAATTGTCGGTCGATTGATCCCCGCTGGAACTGGCTTGGCTTACCATGAAGCCAGAAAAAACAGGCAGGCTCAGAGCCAAATGATTGACACTGAATCGGCATCGACTGTTGACGCGGATGATGTGGAAGAAGCGCTCAAGCAGGCTTTAAATATTTAGTGAGACAAACCAATAAATTCAGCTTGACCTCAATATTGTTAGCAAGTATCATGCTCTGCTCACATGGGCTTAAGTACTTGAGCTAAGTCGAAATACTATTTGGCCGTTAGCATTGTTGGGATTGGCGGTTTATTTAATATCAAGACACCTATACTGAATTCGGAGTAAAGAAAAATATGGCCACGATCAACCAATTGGTTCGTAAGCCGCGCGCTAAAAGAATAGAAAAAAGCAACGTCCCTGCATTGGAGGCTTGTCCGCAGCGTAGGGGCGTGTGTACACGTGTTTATACAACGACACCTAAGAAGCCTAATTCTGCGCTTCGTAAAGTGGCTAGGGTAAGGCTTACAAACGGCGCGGAAGTCAGTAGCTACATTGGTGGTGAAGGGCATAATCTTCAGGAGCATTCCGTGGTCTTGATTAGGGGTGGCCGTGTAAAGGATTTGCCTGGCGTGAGGTATCACGTTGTGCGCGGTAGCCTTGATGCATCAGGTGTAAATAACAGGAAGTGCGGTCGTTCCAAATATGGAACCAAGCGCCCAAAAGGCAAATAAAAAGTTGGTGAAGAATGTCTAGAAGAAGAGTCGCTACTAAAAGAGAAATTATTCCAGATCCCCGATACGGCAGTGTCATGCTGACAAAGTTCATGAATATGATTATGGAAAGCGGCAAAAAATCTGTTGCTGAGGGAATCATATACGGCGCTTTGGAGGTGATTGAGAAGAAAGGTCATGGCGAACCTCTGGAAGTTCTTTCAAAAGCGTTGGAAAATGTCCAGCCAAGAGTAGAAGTAAAGTCCCGTCGTGTCGGCGGTGCCACTTACCAGGTTCCAGTTGAGGTTCGTCCTTCCAGGCGTATGGCTTTGGCTATGCGTTGGTTGATAGACGCTTCCCGCAAGCGGAATGAGCGGACTATGTCTTCCAAATTGGCTGGTGAGTTGATGGACGCGTTTGAGAGCAGGGGATCCGCTGCCAAGAAGCGCGAAGACACCCATAGAATGGCAGAGGCTAACAAGGCGTTCTCCCACTACCGCTGGTAGAAAAACAAGAAAAACTCAGGCTTTAACGGTGGTTAGAAAAACTCCTATAGAGCGTTATCGCAATATTGGGATAATGGCTCACATAGATGCAGGTAAGACCACCACAACAGAAAGAGTGCTGTACTACACAGGTGTGTCCCACAAGATCGGTGAGGTACACGATGGTGCTGCAACCATGGATTGGATGGAGCAAGAGCAAGAAAGGGGTATTACTATTACTTCGGCCGCGACAACGTGTTTTTGGAGCGGCATGGAAAAGCAGTTCCCACAGCATCGCATCAATATTATTGATACGCCGGGGCATGTTGATTTCACCATAGAGGTAGAGCGTTCATTGAGGGTTCTTGATGGGGCTTGCGCGGTTTTTTGCGCCGTAGGTGGAGTTGAGCCGCAGTCTGAAACCGTGTGGCGACAAGCGAACAAATACCATGTTCCTCGCTTGGCTTTTGTCAATAAGATGGATCGTACTGGTGCTGACTTTCTGCGTGTCATTAAGCAGATTGAGACGAGACTGGGAAGTAAGGCGGTACCTATGCAGCTACCTATCGGCGCTGAAGAGTGCTTTGAAGGGGTGGTTGACCTGCTTAAGATGAAGGCCATCTATTGGAATGAAGCCAATATGGGCATGACTTTTGAGGAAAAGGAAATTCCAGATAATATGCTTGCTGACTGCGCCAAGTGGCGTGAGCATATGATAGAAGCGGCAGCGGAAGCCAATGAAGAATTAATGGGTAAGTACCTGGAAGAAGGTGTTTTAACCAATGAAGAGATAAGGCAAGGTGTTCGGCATCTGACTATAGCCAATCAGCTCGTTCCCGCTTATTGCGGGTCGGCTTTTAGAAACAAGGGTGTCCAGGCCATGTTGGATGCGGTGATTGAATATCTGCCGTCACCGGTAGATATAAAACCAATCAAAGGTGTGCTTGATGATGAGGTTACTGAAGCGGTTCGTCCGGCATCGGATGAGAAGCCTTTTTCGGCCTTGGCGTTCAAGATAGCGACTGACCCTTACGTTGGCACATTAGCTTTTTTCAGGGTGTATTCTGGGGTCTTGAATTCGGGAGATACGGTTTATAACCCTGTAAAGAAGAAGAAAGAACGAATCGGGCGTATTGTGCAGATGCATGCCAATAGTCGGGAAGAAGTAAAGGCGGTGTGCGCTGGCGATATAGCGGCCGCAATAGGGCTGAAGGATGTGACCACGGGGGATACGTTATGCGACCCTAACCACATCATCGTCCTGGAAAAGATGGAGTTCCCAGAGCCAGTTATTTCGGTTGCAGTCGAGCCTAAAACCAAGGCAGACCAGGATAAAATGGGGATTGCTTTAGGAAAGCTAGCCCAGGAAGATCCTTCGTTTAGGGTTCATACGGATGAGGAGTCAGGGCAAGTAATAATATCTGGGATGGGCGAGCTCCATCTTGAAATTATTGTTGACCGGATGAAAAGGGAATTCAGCGTCGATGCCAGTGTGGGCGCACCACAGGTGGCTTACAGGGAAACCATCCGCGCCACGGTTGAACAAGAAGGAAAGTTTGTCAGGCAATCGGGCGGAAAAGGCCAATATGGTCACGTTTGGTTACGGTTGGAGCCCAAGGAAAGAGGCGCTGGTTACGAGTTTGTAAATGAAATTGTTGGCGGGGTTGTTCCGAAAGAATATATTCCGGCCGTGGATAAGGGAATTCAAGAACAGCTCAAGAGCGGTGTCTTGGCCGGTTATCCCGTTTTAGATGTAAAGGTTTCCTTATTTGATGGTTCGTATCACGATGTTGATTCGAGCGAGATAGCCTTTAAGATTGCAGGTTCCATGTGTTTTAGGGAAGGTGCAAGGAAGGCAAATCCTGTTCTACTCGAACCTATTATGAAAGTGGAAGTTGTGACCCCAGAAGAAAATATGGGGGATGTGGTTGGCGACATTAATAGGCGTCGAGGAATGATACAAGGCATGGAAGATACCCCCTCGGGGAAAATAATTGGTTGCGAAGTACCGCTAGCGGAAATGTTCGGTTATGCAACTGATTTGCGTTCGGCAACACAGGGGCGAGCTACTTACAGTATGCAGTTTGAAAAATACAATGAAGTGCCTGCAGCTATTGCAGAAGCAATTATTAAAAAATCATCATAATTTGAATGTAACAGAAAGGTATTGAGTCATGGCTAAAGAAAAATTTTCACGTAGTAAGCCCCACGTCAATGTTGGCACCATAGGGCACGTCGATCACGGAAAGACAACACTGACCGCAGCTTTAACGACGGTAATGGCTAAATTGCATGGTGGTGCGGTTAAGGCGTTCGACCAGATAGACAATGCACCTGAAGAGCGTGCTCGCGGTATTACTATTGCCACGTCTCATGTCGAGTATGAATCTGCAAACCGTCATTATGCTCACGTTGACTGCCCAGGTCACGCCGACTACGTTAAAAATATGATTACAGGAGCTGCGCAGATGGATGGCGCGATCCTGGTCTGTTCCGCAGCTGACGGCCCAATGCCACAAACCAGGGAGCATATTCTGTTGTCAAGACAGGTTGGCGTTCCTTATGTGGTCGTGTTTCTGAATAAGGCCGACATGGTTGACGATGAAGAGTTGATCGAGTTGGTGGAAATGGAACTTAGGGAATTGCTCGATATGTATGAGTTCCCAGGTGACGACACCCCCATCATTAGAGGTTCAGCATTGCTTGCGTTGCAAGGCGATGAAAGTGAAATTGGTGTCCCTTCAGTGATTAAGTTGGTCGAAGCGTTGGACAGTTACATTCCATTGCCAGAAAGGGCGGTAGACGGCGCATTCTTGATGCCGATTGAAGATGTATTCTCAATTTCAGGCCGAGGCACTGTGGTGACAGGCCGTATCGAGCGTGGCATTGTTAAAGTCGGCCAAGAAGTTGAAATTGTTGGAATCAAGCCTACTGTGCTGACCACATGTACCGGCGTAGAAATGTTCCGCAAACTACTGGATCAAGGTCAAGCAGGCGATAACGTCGGTATTCTTTTAAGGGGTACTAAGCGGGATGATGTTGAACGTGGACAAGTGTTGGCGCACAAAGGCACCATCAAGCCGCATTCACATTTCAATGCTGAAATTTACGTGTTGTCAAAAGATGAAGGAGGTCGTCACACGCCTTTCTTTAACGGCTACCGGCCACAGTTTTATTTCAGGACAACCGACGTAACGGGTGCAGTTGACCTTCCAGAAGGCGTAGAAATGGTCATGCCTGGGGACAATATTTCAGTTAAAGTGAAATTAATATCACCCATTGCTATGGAAGATGGCTTACGCTTCGCTATCCGTGAAGGTGGTCGTACCGTTGGTGCTGGTGTTGTTGCATCTATCATCGAGTAAGAAAAATGGCAAACCAAACTATCAGAATCCGGTTGAAATCGTTTGACCACAAATTGATTGACCAATCGGCTGGTGAGATAGTAGAAACAGCAAGGCGAACAGGTGCCCAAGTTAAAGGCCCTATTCCCTTGCCTACTAAAAAAGAGCGCTATACGATTTTGATTTCTCCGCATGTCAATAAAGATGCGAGGGATCAATATGAATTAAGAACATATAAACGGTTGCTGGATATTGTTGAGCCGACTGAAAAAACAGTCGATGCCTTGATGAAATTGGATCTCGCCGCCGGCGTTGATGTTCAGATAAAGTTAAGTTAAAAAATAGAGGGATTGGCAGATGTCAATAGGTCTTGTAGGTCGCAAATGTGGTATGACCAGGGTATTTACTGAAGATGGCACTTCTGTACCCGTTACTGTGTTACAGGTTGACTCCAATAGGATTGCCCAGATCAAAAGCGTTGAAGTTGATGGGTATCGTTCGATTCAAGTTGCGGTAGGCGATAAAAAGTCATCCCATGTCAATAAGGCGATGTCGGGTCACTATGCGGCAGCCAATATGACGGCCGGAAGAGGGCTGTGGGAATTTAGGTTGGCAGAAGATGAAGGCCAAGATTTTGTTGTGGGTACCCAGTTGCCCGTGAGCATTTTCTCGGCCGGACAAGTTGTGGATGTACAGGGACGAACGATTGGTAAAGGCTTTGCTGGCGGTATCAAGCGCCATCACTTCAGCATGCAAGATGCCACCCATGGTAATTCCCTGTCGCACAGGGTGTTGGGTTCCATCGGTATGAACCAAACGCCTGGGCGGGTATTTAAGGGAAAAAAGATGGCTGGACATCTTGGTGCGGTGAAAAGGACTATCCAAAATCTGACCATACACTCAGTTGATACCGAAAGAAATTTAATTCTAGTCAAGGGCGCAGTGCCTGGCGCTAAGGGCGGTGATGTGATCGTTACGCCCGCAATGAAAATGAGAAATAAAGGTTAGGTTATGGGTTTACAAATACCAGCTTTAAGTGGAAGTAATTCCAATAACGTCGATGTGCTTGAGTCTGTTTTTGGGCAAACGTATAACGAAACGTTAATACATCAATTAGTGACCAGGTACTTGGCGGGATCCAGGGCAGGTACCAAAGCGCAAAAAACGCGTTCTGATGTCAGCGGCGGCGGTGCCAAGCCGTGGAAGCAAAAAGGCACGGGCCGTGCGAGGGCAGGCACAACCAGGAGCCCGTTATGGCGGACTGGCGGCGCTACTTTTGCCGCACGACCCAGGAATTACGATCAGAAGCTGAATAAGAAAATGTTCCGCGTCGGTATCCGGTCCATTTTATCTGAATTATTAAGGCAAAATAGATTGGTCGTCTGCGACACCATTATCCCTGCTACCGCGAAAACAAAAGAGTTTAGCGCAAAGCTTAAAACCATAGATGCAAGGCGTTTGTTAATCATCGTAGATAAAGTTGAAGTTAATCTGATCCTCGCATCCAGGAATATCCCGAATGTTGAGGTCGTTGAAGCGGCAAATTTAAGTCCAGTTCTGTTGGTAGGTGCTGACAAGATCATTGCAACATCTGCCGCGATAAAGAGTTTAGAGGAGCGTTTAGCATGAATTACGAGTTAGCTGATGTTCTGGAAGCGCCAATTATCTCAGAAAAAAGCACCATTGCCGCTGAAAAAGACCACCGGTTTGTCTTTAAGGTAAAAAAACAGGCAACTAAAAAACAAGTTAAAAATGCCGTTGAAGCAATGTTCAACGTTGAAGTTGATTCGGTCCATGTTTTGAATGTTAAGGGTAAGCAAAAACGGTTCGGAAAGACATTGGGTCAGCGATCCGATTGGAAAAAGGCTTACGTCAAGCTCAAGCCCGGACATGATATAAACTTTGCAACGCCATAGTTTATTTGAATTTAAAGAGACAATAGGGAACGGTAACAAGATATGGCTATTGTAAAGTCAAAACCGACATCACCAGGTTCGCGCTTTGTTGTGCGGATCAAGAGCGAAGGGCTTCATAAAGGCAAGCCTTATGCTCCATTGCTGAGTAAAAAAAGTAAAAGTGGTGGTCGGAATAACCTAGGTCGAATCACAACTCGACATGTTGGCGGTGGGCATAAGCAGCGCTACCGCATTATCGACTTTAAACGCAATAAAATGGATATACCTGCGGTCGTTGAGCGTCTTGAGTATGATCCAAATAGAACGGCGAATATTGCGCTTATTCTATTTAAAGATGGTGAGCGCCGATACATCATCGCGCCCAAAGGTATTGAGGTTGGTCAAGAGCTTATTTCTTCTGAAACCGTTCCTGTGAAACCCGGTAACTGTATGCCATTGCGGAATGTCCCAATGGGCGCCATCGTTCATTGTGTCGAATTAAAGCCGGGCAAGGGTGCGCAGCTAGCACGAAGTGCAGGTACATCGGTGCAGTTAGTGGCAAGGGATGGTGCTCATGCAACCATAAGGTTGCGTTCAGGCGAAATGCGTAAGGTTTTGGCTGATTGCCGTGCGGTAATCGGTGAGGTTTCAAATTCAGAGCATAATTTAACTTCTTTAGGAAAGGCTGGGGCCACCCGGTGGAGAGGAGTTCGGCCGACTGTCCGTGGGGTTGTAATGAACCCTGTTGACCATCCACATGGTGGTGGTGAAGGCAGGACATCAGGTGGTAGGCATCCAGTTTCTCCTTGGGGTATGCCCACTAAAGGCTATAAGACCAGAAAAAACAAGCGGACTGATAGCATGATTATCAGACGTAGAAAATAAGCTAAGAGAGGTATAACCGTGCCACGCTCAATAAAAAAAGGTCCATTCATCGATCATCATCTTCAAAAAAAAGTGGAAGATGCTGTTACTGCCAATAGCCGCAAGCCTATTAAAACATGGTCGAGAAGATCAATGATCATTCCTGATATGTTGGGATTAACTATAGCTATCCACAATGGTCGCTTACATATTCCCGTACTCATATCTGAGAATATGGTCGGGCACAAGCTAGGTGAATTTGCGCCTACCCGTACCTTTAAAGGCCATGTGGCTGATAAAAAATCAAGATAGGTATGTAATGGAAATTTCAGCGAAATTAAGCAATGCACCTTTATCCGCCCAAAAAGCGCGTCTGGTTGGGGATTTGATACGTGGGTTGCCTGTAGATCAAGCACTGAACACACTAAAGTTCAGCTCAAAAAAAGCAGCGGCAATCGTTAAAAAGATACTTGAGTCTGCAATAGCAAATGCAGAACACAACGAAAGCGCAGACATCGACGAGTTGAGGGTCTCAACAGTCTATGTTGATGAAGCGCCGACAACGAAAAGATTCAAGGCAAGAGCTAAGGGACGTGCCAATCATATCCTTAAAAGAACCTGCCATATTACAGTTAAAGTATCGGAAAACGGGTAGGGGCAGAAAATGGGTCAAAAAGTACATCCAATTGGCATTCGTCTTGGAATAGTCAAGGATTGGAATTCGAGATGGTATGCAAACAGCCATGATTATCCTCTGTTTCTAAATCAGGATCTGGAGGTCAGGCGATTTCTAAGGGCCAAGTTGGCGCATGCATCGGTTAGCCATATTCAGATTAACCGTCCTGCGAATAATGCACACATCACTATCCATACCGCTAGACCAGGAATTGTTATCGGCAAAAAAGGCGAAGACATTGATTTGTTGAGGCAGCAAATATCGAAAATGATAGGCGTGCCTGTTCAACTCAACGTCGAAGAGATCAGGAAGCCTGAGCTTGATGCGTTGTTGGTGGCAGAAGGCGTGGCGCAACAGCTGGAAAAACGGATTATGTACCGTCGCGCCATGAAGCGCGCGGTCACAAACACTATGAGGCTTGGGGCTGAAGGCATAAAAATCAATGTCGGTGGCCGATTAAATGGCGCAGAAATTGCCAGAAGCGAATGGTATAGGGAAGGCCGAGTGCCTTTGCATACCTTAAGGGCTGATATTGATTATGCAACCGCTGAAGCAAATACGACTTACGGAATCATCGGTATAAAAGTATGGATATTCAAAGGCGAAGTATTTGATACGGGTTCGAATAATACAGCCAATAATTCTGATTCTAAGAAATAAGTAAAGGGACAGAGTAATGCTTCAACCAAAAAGAACAAAATTCCGTAAACAGCATAAAGGTAGGAATAACGGAACTGCCGTACGTGGATCGTCTGTCAGTTTTGGCGAATACGGGTTAAAGGCGCTTAGTCGCGGTAGATTGACTGCCAGGCAAATCGAATCCGCCCGGCGGACAATCACTCGGCACGTCAAGCGTGGCGGTAAGATCTGGATTAGAATCTTCCCTGACAAGCCAATTACCAAAAAACCCTTAGAAGTTCGTATGGGAAAAGGCAAAGGTAGTGTAGAATACTGGGTTGCGCAAATTAGGCCCGGGACAATGCTATATGAGATACAAGGTGTTTCTGAAGAGCTGGCTCGTGAGGCGTTTACCCTGGCGGCAGCCAAGTTACCATTGAAGACTCTATTTACTGCTCGGACGATAATGTAATGAAAGCAACAGAATTACGCAAAAAGACCAAAGATGAGCTAGGTACAGTGCTTATTGATCTTTCGAGGGAAAAATTTAACCTGAAGATGCAAAAAGGCACAGGACAGCTTGCCAAGCCGGATCAGGTCAAAAAAGTAAGGCGTGATATAGCCCGCGTCCACACCATCATCAACGAAATGGCGAGAACGTAAAATGACTGAAAATGAAGTCAAGCTGCGGACGATAACCGGTAAGGTTGTTAGTAACAAAATGGATAAAACCGTTACTGTGTTGGTTGAGCGCGTGGTTAAGCATCCGGTTTATGGCAAGTATATTAAGCGGTCAACGAAGATGATGGCGCATGACGAACAGAATGTTTGTCAGGAAGGCGATGTGGTCTCAATTACATCATGCAGGCCGATGTCTAAAAACAAAACCTTTAAACTGGTTGAAGTTTTGGAAGTTGCTAAACGATAAGTGCTGCAATCAATTACAGTTAATTAGGAAAAAATCATGATTCAGATGCAAACTAACCTTGATGTTGCCGATAATAGCGGCGCAAAAAGAGTCATGTGTATCAAAGTGTTAGGTGGCTCGCACAGGCGTTATGCGGGGATTGGTGATATCATCAAAGTCAGCATAAAAGATGCAATTCCACGTGGACGGGTAAAAAAAGGTGAGGTTTATAACGCACTTGTCGTAAGGACAGCTAAAGGTGTCCGCAGGGCGGACGGCTCAGTTATCCGTTTCGATGGTAATGCAGCGGTAATCCTAAACAATAATTTGCAGCCATTAGGGACTCGTATTTTTGGGCCAGTAACACGTGAATTAAGGGGAGAGAGATTCATGAAGATTATCTCCCTGGCTCCCGAAGTATTATAGGAGACTTATCATGAATAAAATTAAAAAAGGTGACGATGTCGTTATTCGCACCGGTAAAGATAAAGGCAAAAGCGGTAGAGTTACCCAGGTTTTGAAAGATAATAAAATCTTGGTCGAAGGGCTCAACCAGGCTAAAAAAAACCAAAAGCCAAATCCTAATGCAGGGATAACAGGCGGCATTATCGTAAAAGACATGCCAATTAATATTTCTAATGTGGGTCTTTACAATCCAACGACAAAAAAAGCTGATCGAATAGGTTTTAGATTCTTGGAAGATGGCAAGAAAGTTCGGTATTTTAAGTCAACAAATGAAAACGTTGATGTGTAAGGTATATTAAATCATGGCTAGACTAGAGTCCGTTTACAAAGAAACCATTCTTCCAGAATTGGTAAAGCAGTTTTCATATAAATCCGTCATGCAAGCGCCACGGATTACTAAAATAACCCTTAATATGGGTGTTGGTGAAGCTGTCGCAGATAAAAAAATTCTGCAATCCGCTGTCAGTGATATGGAAAAAATATCAGGACAGAAGCCAGTGATTACCTTGGCAAGGAAATCGATAGCCGGTTTTAAGATACGTGATGATATGCCAATAGGCTGTAAAGTCACGTTGCGTAGTCAAAGGATGTATGAGTTTCTTGATCGCCTTATTAGTATATCAATTCCCAGAATCCGAGATTTTAGGGGTTTAAGCCCCAAAAGTTTTGATGGATATGGCAATTACTCGATGGGTGTTAAAGAGCAAATCATATTTCCAGAAATTGATTATGACAAGATCGATGCTATCCGTGGGATGGATATTACGATTACAACCACCGCGCAAACTAATGAAGAAGGCTTGGCGTTGTTAAAGCTCTTTAATTTTCCGTTTAAGAATTGAGATTTAGATATGGCCAAGAAGTCTATGATTGCCCGCGAAGATAAGCGTAAAAAGCTGGTTCTTAAGTACGATACCAAGCGTAAAGCAATAAGAGAAATCATTAGAGACCCTAATGCGACATTTGAACAAAAAGAAGTGGCTCATTTGCAGTTGCAAAAATTGCCAAGGGATTCAAATGCCACCAGAATACGCAACCGTTGTGCAATCACTGGTCGTCCTCACGGTTATTATCGAAAATTTGGTCTTAGCAGAAACAAATTAAGGGAAGCGACAATGCGCGGTGATGTGCCTGGTGTTGTTAAGGCCAGTTGGTAATATGAGCAGTAACGGTTTGGAGACAAAATAATGAGTATGACAGACCCAGTAGCAGATATGTTGACGCGGATCAGAAATGGTCAATCTGCTGGGAAAAAATTTATAAAACAACCTTCCTCAAAACTAAAGCTATCGATAGCAAAGGTATTAAAGGACGAAGGTTACATAGTCGATTTTAGTACGGAAACATCTGGTAGTCACACTGAGATGACCGTTGACTTGAAGTACCACAAAGGTACTCCGGTTATTGAAGCAATTAAAAGAATCAGTAGGCCCGGATTGCGTATCTATAAATCAAAAGATGAGTTACCTAAAGTATTGGGCGGCTTAGGTATTGCAATTGTGTCAACATCCAATGGCGTTATGACAGATAGGGCTGCTAGAGCTAAAGGTCATGGCGGTGAAATTATTTGTACCGTTTGTTAATGTAGGTGTTTTATGTCAAGAATTGCTAAAGCGCCAGTTACCATCCCAAAAGGTGTTGATGTCAAATTGACGGGTACTAATATGACCGTTAAAGGCAGTAAAGGTCAGTTGTCATTTGATTTTAATCCCGCAGTTGGAATGACTGTTGCGGATAATGTTATTCAGATGCAATGGGATAAAGATAATAAGGGTGCTATTGCACAAGCAGGGACTGCAAGGTCTATCGTCAATAGTATGGTGATAGGCGTTTCTGAAGGTTTTGAAAAGAAAATGACTCTCGTAGGTGTGGGTTACAGGGCGCAGACTAAAGGCAATGTCCTTAGCTTAGCACTTGGCTTTTCCCACCCAGTCGAATTTGAGGTCCCCGCCGGTATTACCGTTGAAACGCCTACCCAAACAGAAATCATCGTTAGGGGCAGTGATAAGCAACAAGTTGGTCAGGTTGCTGCAAAGATAAGGGCTTATAGGCCGCCAGAGCCATATAAGGGCAAAGGTGTCAGGTACGCCGATGAGAATGTAGTTAAAAAAGAAGCTAAGAAGAAATAGGTCAGTCATGGATAAGAAAAAGTCTCGATTAAAACGTGCGATAAAATTGCGCTGTAAGATTAGGCAGTTGAATGCCAATCGCTTATCTATTCATAAAACCCCCCAGCATATATATGCCCAAGTCATAAGCGGGGATGGAACAAAAACCTTAGCAAGTGCTTCGACAAATCAAGCCGAAATTAAAGGTGGCTTAAAAAACACAGGCAACATTAATGCTGCCGCCGAAGTTGGAAAATTTATCGCCCAAAAAGCCATTGCTGCGGGTATTACAGAGGTTGCATTCGACCGCTCTGGTTTTAAATACCACGGTCGTGTTAAGGCTTTAGCAGATGCTGCTCGTGAAGCCGGATTAAAGTTTTAGGAGAATAAAATGGCTACAGCACCTGCACAAGGCAGCACAGATGGTTTACAAGAAAAGCTAGTCAACGTTAGACGCGTTGCTAAAGTTGTTAAGGGTGGACGGGTATTCGGTTTCGCCGCACTTACCGTGGTAGGTGATGGTGAAGGCCGGGTAGGTTATGGCGTAAGCAAGGCAAGAGAAGTGCCTATTGCCATACAAAAATCACTCGAACAAGCCCGTAAGAATATGCGTAAAGTTGCCTTGAAAGGCGATACTTTACAGTACGCTATTATGAACACGACTGGCGCAGCTAAAGTCTATATGCAGCCTGCCTCAGAAGGTACTGGAATCATTGCCGGTGGAGCGATGCGGGCAGTATTTGAAGTCGTTGGTGTCCATAATGTTTTAGCTAAGTGCATAGGGACTAACAATCCGATCAACGTGGTTAGGGCAACTATTAACGGCTTGACCGGAATGCATAACGCAAACCAAATAGCTGCCAAGCGTGGTTTGACAGTCGAACAAATTATTGGATAGTACAATGGCTAGTAGTAAGTTAAGCGTTACGATGACAAAAAGTAAGTTCGGACGGCTACCCGTACATCGGGCTTGTTTAAAAGGTTTAGGTTTAGGGAAGATCAACCAGACAGTTGAGGTTCTTAACACACCGGAAAACAGGGGTATGATAAAAAAAGTATCCTATATGTTAAGAGTTGAGGAAAAATAATGTTTTTGAATACTATCCAAGCAAGCGAAGGGTCGAGAAAAAAATCCAGGAGAGTCGGCAGAGGTATAGGCTGCACCATGGGTAAGACTTGTGGAAAAGGTCATAAAGGCCAAAAAGCCCGGAGTGGCGGATTCCATAAGGTTGGTTTTGAGGGTGGTCAAATGCCCTTGCAACGTCGCTTGCCTAAGATAGGTTTTCGTTCTAGGACGGCTAAGTACTCGGCAGAAGTTCGGTTAGGTGAGTTAGAAAGTCTTAATTTAGATACGGTTAATCTTACTATTTTGATCAAAAATAATATCGTTCCTGCTTTTACACAAAAAGCGAAAGTTATATTGTCTGGCGAAATAAAAAGAGCCGTTACCATCAAAGGCATTAACGTAACTGGCGGTGCGAAGCTTGCAATAGAAGCGGCTGGTGGCAAGGTCGAGGTTTAAGTGAGTACGCCGAAATCTGCCTTACCCGCTTACAAACCGGGTGGTTTTTCTGAGTTAAATGCTAGGCTGCTTTTTGTATTCGGTGCCTTTGTTGTTTATAGGATTGGTGCCCACATACCTGTTCCAGGAATAGATCCAAAAGCACTCCAGGTTATGTTCGAGCAACAAAGCGGCTCCATACTGGATATGTTTAATATGTTCTCCGGTGGTGCATTGATGAGGTTAAGTCTCTTTGCACTCGGCATCATGCCTTATATATCGGCTTCAATTATCATGCAGTTGATGACTGTTGTCATTCCAGCGATGGAGCAGTTGAAAAAAGAGGGCGAGTCTGGAAGAAAAAAGATTTCTCAATATACACGGTACGGTACGGTTGTGTTAGCAACCTTCCAGGCTATCGGTATATCTTTGGCATTACAAAACCAGACGGCTGGTGGTTTGTCGGTAGTTTTGGCGCCTGGGTTAAGTTTTATCGTAATCACGACCATAACCTTGGTGACAGGTACAGTATTCTTGATGTGGTTAGGTGAGCAGGTGACCGAACGTGGTATCGGCAATGGGATCTCTTTAATTATTTTTGCAGGTATTGTTTCAGGATTACCAAAAGCGATTGGCGGCACTTTGGAGTTAGCAAGAACTGGTGAGATGAATGGTGGGTTTATAATCCTACTGTTTTTGTTATCAATATTTGTTACTGCGCTCGTGGTTTTTGTTGAGCGGGGTCAAAGACGCATTCTCATCAATTATCCTAAACGCCAGCAAGGTAGAAAAGTTTATGCTGGGCAAACCAGCTTTTTGCCACTTAAGCTTAATATGGCTGGTGTAATTCCCCCTATTTTTGCTTCGAGTATTATCTTGTTTCCTGCCACCATTGCTGGTTGGTTCGGTAATACTGAAGGTTTCACTTGGCTTCAAGATGTCGCAACCATGCTATCACCAGGTCAGCCTGTTTATGTCATGTTCTATGCAACGGCTATCATTTTCTTTTGCTTTTTTTATACAGCTTTAGTGTTTAATTCAAAGGAAACTGCCGAAAACTTGAAAAAGTCCGGTGCATTTTTACCAGGAATAAGACCAGGTATCCAAACAAGTGCTTACATAGATAAAGTCATGACGCGGTTGACTTTAATTGGTGCTTTTTATATTACTTTAGTCTGCCTGTTGCCTGAGTTTTTAATTGTTTACTGGAATGTCCCTTTTTACTTTGGAGGCACTTCCTTACTGATTATCGTAGTGGTTGTGATGGATTTTATTTCGCAGATGCAAACCCATTTGATGTCCCAACAATACGAAGGCTTGATGAAAAAAGCTAATCTAAAGAAATAAGGCATAACACATGAATTTTAGGAGTTAGTTATGAAAGTAAGAGCCTCGGTTAAAAGAATTTGTAGAAACTGCAAGGTTGTGAAAAGAAGCGGTGTTGTCAGGGTGATCTGTGTAGATGGAAGGCACAAACAACGTCAAGGATAGAATTATATCTTGCTGTGAAATTGCAGCAATGCTAAAATTTTGAGTTAACTTTAGAGTCCTATTCAGTGGAGTACTAGATGGCACGTATTGCCGGGATAAACATACCAGAACATAAACATGCTTGGATCGCTTTAACTTCTATTTATGGGGTTGGCCGTCAGACTGCAAGCGATATTTGTGAGAAAGTCGGTATTTTGACATCTGTAAAGATTAAAGACCTGACAGAAGACCAGTTAGAGTCGATCCGTACTGTTGTGTCAAAAATGACTGTTGAAGGCGATTTGCGTCGCGAAGTATCTATGAATATCAAAAGGTTGATGGATCTGGGATGTTATCGTGGAATTAGGCATCGCCGTGGTTTGCCCTTAAGGGGGCAGCGAACCAAAACCAACGCACGCACTCGTAAAGGTCCACGCAAACCGATTAAAAAATAAGTAAGTCTTACAGGGTCTAATTAATGGCAAGTCCAGCTCGTACCAGAAAACGCATTAAGAGAGAAGTTGCAGATGGCATAGTCCATGTCCATGCTTCATTCAACAACACCATCATCACGATTACCGATAGAAAAGGCAATGCTCTTTCGTGGGCGACCTCAGGAGGCTCAGGTTTCCGTGGCTCAAGAAAAAGCACTCCGTTTGCTGCCCAGGTTGCAGCAGAGAAGGCCGGCACTGTCGCTTTGGAATTCGGTATGAAAAACCTTGATGTGCAGATTAAAGGCCCAGGCCCAGGACGCGAGTCGGCTGTGCGTTCCCTGAATAATTTAGGGTTTAAAATTAATACGATTGTCGATGTGACTCCCATTCCACACAATGGTTGCCGTCCACCTAAAAAACGCCGCGTGTAATTAAGGAGCTGTATAAATGGCAAGATATCTTGGACCCACTTGTAAGTTAAGTAGAAGAGAAGGAACTGACCTTTTTTTAAAGAGCAGGGGTAAGTCTTTAGAGGGTAAATGTAAGTTAGACCAAAGGCCTGGACAACACGGTACAAAACGGGCTAGAAGTTCAGATTATGCGCTCCAGTTAAGGGCAAAGCAGCGGCTACGTAGAATTTACGGTATCTTGGAAAAGCAATTCAGGAATTACTATAAATCGGCTGATATGAAAAAGGGCGCAACAGGCGAAAATCTGTTGAACCTTCTTGAATCAAGATTGGACAATGTCGTCTATCGTATGGGTTTTGCCGCCACTCGAGCTGAAGCCAGACAATTGGTTAGCCATAAGTCCATACAAGTCAATGGCGCATTAATCAACATACCTTCTTATCAACTGTCAGTTGGTGATGTATTGGCGGTCAGGGAAAAAGCCAAAAAGCAACAACGGATTGTTGATGCGTTAGGCGTGGCTGAACAATACGGTTTCCCCGCCTGGATGGAAGTTGATCCAAAAAAGATGGCGGGCACATTTAATTCTTTACCGGATCGTGTCGATCTGGGTAGCGACATCAACGAACAGTTGGTCGTAGAATTATACTCAAAATAATTGCGGTTCTGAGGAAGATACATGCAAAATTCTTTTGCTGGATTGTTAAAGCCTCGGTTAGTTGAGGTTGTAAGTAAAACACCTAATCATTCTAGGATAGTCATTGAGCCTTTGGAAAGAGGTTTTGGACATTCACTCGGGAATGCCCTTAGAAGGGTATTGCTGTCCACCATTCCAGGGTGTGCGGTTACTGATGTTGAGATTGAAGGTGTGCAACATGAGTACACAACTATCGAAGGTGTTCAAGAGGATGTCATCGACATTTTATTGAACCTAAAAAAATTGGCCGTCGTGCTTCATTCTAGGGATGAAGTTGAGCTAACGCTCACAAAAAATGGCGAAGGTAGCGTTACTGCCGCTGATATTTCGTTGCCGCACGATGTCGAAATTGTTAACCCTGACCTGGTCATTGCCAATTTGACTCAAGCAGGCGTTTTAAACATGAAAATAAGGATTCGACGTGGTAGGGGTTATGAACCGCTTAGTGTCCGTAAAATTCAATCAGACTATGTTCCTGTTGTGGGTGCCTTGCATTTAGACGCATCTTATACGCCTATTGTCAAAGTGGCCTACCATGTTGAAAGCACTCGGGTTGAGCAGCGGACCAATTTGGATAAATTGATTATTGAGCTGGAGACCAACGGAACGGTAGATCCAGAGCAAACCATAAAATTGGCGGCGACAATACTCCATGACCAATTATCGGTGTTTGTTGATTTCGAACGAGTAGTCCATCCACAAATTGAGGATGTCGCAGTTACCGAAGATGATATTGACCCGATTTTGTTGCGCCCTGTCGATGATCTTGAGTTGACGGTACGCTCTGCAAATTGCTTAAAAGCAGAAAATATATTTTATATTGGTGATTTGATTCAGCGAACTGAAGTCGAATTGTTGAAAACACCCAACCTTGGTAAAAAGTCGTTGACTGAGATAAAAGACATCTTGGCTTTGAAGGGGTTGTCCTTGGGTATGCGTTTGGATAATTGGCCACCTGACAGCCTTGCTGACCAATCACACGCAATAACACACTAACATAGGTCTGTAGTAATGAGACATCGTAAAAGCGGTAGACAACTTAATATGAATAGCAGCCATAGAAAGGCGCTATTCAGTAACATGGCTAATTCATTGTTCAAACATGAATTAATCAAAACAACATTGCCAAAGGCAAAAGAATTGCGTGGCTTTGCAGAACCTTTGATTACCTTATCCAAAGACGATAGCGTCGCTAAAAGACGGCTCGCTTTTGCGAGATTGCGTGACCGTGACATGGTGACCAAACTGTTTAATGAGTTGGGCCCACGTTACAAAAACCGTCCAGGAGGCTATCTCCGCATTATGAAATGTGGTTTCAGGCCAGGCGACGATGCACCTATGGCGTATGTAGAGTTGGTTGATAGGCCAGATGCAGTATAAAAGTTGAACCTTGTTAAAAGGGGGGGGGCAGCAGACATAAAAAAACCGGCAAAGCCGGTTTTTTTATGTCTGCTGTTTAGAGGAAGGTTATTTCTCCAATAACTCTAATTTCCCTGTTTTACCATTCCACTCATCAGCATCTGGCAAAGGTTTCGTTACTTCAGTAATGACTGGCCACAGTTTCGCGAGTTGGGCATTCAGTTCGATAAAGTTCTCTTGCCCTTCTGGGACTTCATCCTCAGCAAAAATGGCATTAGCGGGGCATTCAGGCTCGCATAAGGTGCAATCAATGCACTCGTCAGGATCGATCACCAAAAAATTGGGGCCTTTATGAAAGCAATCGACCGGACACACATCGACACAGTCAGTAAATTTACATTTAATACAGTTTTCGGTGACTACAAAAGTCATACATTCTCTACCAGGGTAGTTTTAAACAAAGGTTGTTTTTTGACTGGGCATTTTAACAGAATCTGATTGCCTATAGAACAGAAGACTGGCTAATTAGTGTAGTATTTACTGTGGGCAGCTAAAATGCTGTTGGCAAATATTCAACTATTTTAAACCTGCTGAATTGAATAGTGATAAAAACGTATTTTTTACCCCATTGATTTTTCTGTTTTTTGTATTGGCAAGTGCGAGTTTTACTTCATCTTTAAGTTTGTTGTCCGAAAATGACTGCTCTTTCCGTGCAGGTGCTGACAATGCCTTCTCAAAATATTTTTGCGCTTCTTTGGGTTTATTACGGGCTAATAAAAAGTCACCGTAAAAATAATTGGTATCAATACCGTTCGGATTTATTTTTAGCGCTTCCTGAAACAATTTTTCTGCTTTTTCATTGTCTCCAAAAGCGATAGGCCAACTGGGAACCATATAATACAGTGTGCCTAGCGTTACATAAGCAGAGCCATTGGCTGCCTGTGGGTTTATTTTAATGGCTGCTAGCAATAAATCCCGTGATTTATGAATGGTTTTAAGCGCAGTGAATCCGTCTTGTTGCTCCGCATGGGTTGCTATTACCAGCGCTTGCCAGAAAACAGGTTCAGCCGCATTGGGGAATTGAGCGGCCAGTTGGGTCGCCTTATTAAGGAGCGCGTCATAGGCGGCTGGCTGCTTGCTTTTAGGTAGCTTGTAATAAATCGATGCCCACTCGGATTCAATTGCTTGGATAGAAGGGGTTAAATCTTCTGCGAAGCATTGGGCAGAAAGTAGTAATAATGCAACAAACGTTGTTTTTTTCACACGGAAACTATAGAGGAATATTCGGCAATATTCAATAGCTCTATGAAATATTTATTTATTGCTCCAGTTTTTGTATGGATTTACAGCCAGATTATTGTTGTAATAACGCAAATCTTGGGTGACTTCTGCACCCAGCCAATGCGGTTTGGTGAAAATTTGCCCAGCTTTCGAGAGTTCAATCTCAGCAACAATCAAGCCTTGGTTATCGCCTTCAAACTCGTCAATTTCCCAGATATTGTGATCATTAGGCACAAAATGCCGGATTTTTTCTATTAGTGGCTTACTGCAAAGTATAGTTATTATTTCATCGGCATCGGACAATGGAATTTCGTACTCGAACTCTAGTCTTTCCGTACCGATGGTTGCGCTTTTGATATTCAGCCAGGCATGCTTATCGGAAATCCGAACCCGTATTGAAGAGGTCGGCTGTGAGCTTAAGTAGCCTTGTTTGTACTTTACAGATTTTTGGATATGCTGCCGCCAATCTTCGTTAGCCAGCAAAAATTTATGTTCAATTTCAATAGCCATGGCAGTTAAGTTTTATTTTTTACATTGCTGTTGATCGCAATAAGGCGGCGTTCGGGTTTCAGAGCAGCCGCATAAAGCAATCGTTCCCGTCGTTCCCGCATAACATTTAAGCGATTTTTTGGTCGATTTTTCGCGGTGGGAATGATCGCATAGCGGCATGGTTTGGCTATAGCCACAGCTACACCAAGAATAGCGTTGCCCCATTTGCACATCAATGGGTAGTGGATTGTTGGTTTTTGTTGTCATAATTTTGGAGAGGAAAGTGATCGTGCGAGGATTATAAGATATTTGGAGACATGAAGGTGTAACCGGATGGCAAGCATACATAAAATTAGCCACACGATAGTCAGTTTTGTGGGAACAGTAAAAGAGACTATCATAATGAACCTATAAAAAAGGTTGTTTGACGGTTTTGTAGCGATAATTTTGTTTTAAAGAGTGGAATTTAAGGAGTGTAACATGCCAACAATTTTAATTACCGGAGCCAATCGCGGCCTAGGGTTGGAGTTTTGCCGACAATATACCGATGCGGGTTGGAATGTGATTGCCTGTTGCCGTAATCCTGGTCAGGCCAGTGAATTGAACGCACTTAGCCATCGTCACGCTTCCATACAAATAGAAGCGCTGGACGTAGACCACCTCGATCAAATCGATACGTTATCCAAAAAGCTGTCCGAGACTTCCATTGATTTATTAATCAATAATGCCGGTGTTTATGACGATAATCGTAGTAACGGTTTCGGGCAATTGGATTATCAGGCATGGCAGCACTCCCTACTAATCAACACCTTAGCGCCAATGAAGATGGCGGAAGCCTTTTTACCGCAAATCAGACGCGGCGACAAAAAGCTGATTGTCAATATCAGTAGCTTAATGGGTAGCGTTTCCGATAATGACAGTGGCGGCAGTATCCTTTACCGATCAAGTAAGGCCGCGTTAAATGCGGCTATGAAAAGCCTGTCGATTGAGTTAAGGAATCAAAATATCGGCGTATTGGTACTGCATCCTGGTTGGGTGCAAACCGATATGGGTGGTGCCAATGCCTTGATTGATGCCAAAACCAGCGTAAGCGGAATGTGTGCCGTGATAAATGGTTTTACCCTGGCGCAATCCGGCAATTTCATTAAATATGACGGCAAACCCATGCCTTGGTAGGTGGAAATGTGCAATAAGATCGTTTTTTCAATCGTTTTCTTAGCTCAACTTTGTTTCGGTGTCGCTAAGGCAGTTGATGTGGCGATACCGGATGCAATCAAAGTGCCAGAAGGTAATAGTGTGTATTTGACCGTTCACGCCAAAGGCGACCAGATTTTCCATTGCGTGTTAAAAACGGGCGAATATTTCTGGAAATGGCACGCGCCTGAAGCCAAGTTGTATGATGTTAAAGATCAAGCGTTGGTCGGAAGCCATGGTGCAGGCCCAAGCTGGATGCACAAAGATGGTAGTAGTGTTATAGCGAAGGTTATTCAAAAAATAGATGCGCCGGATAAGGCTTCTGCACCTTGGTTGTTGCTTGAGGTCACAGAGCATCAGCGAGATGGCGAGTTGGCTAAAGCCAGTTATATTCAGCGCATCAGTACTCAAGGAGGCGTTGCGCCATCATCTGGTTGTGATAACAACCATCTCGGCTCAGAGCGATGGGTGCGGTATAGTGCGGATTATGTTTTCTATAGCAAGTAACCGCTTTTAATCTTGTTGTTCCAAAATCTGCTTCAAAAAAGGAATTGTCAATTTGCGTTTAGCTGCCAACGATGCCCAGTCCAGCTTGTCCAGTATCAGCCATAGGGACGGTAAGTTCCTGTCATAATGGGTAAGCAGAAATCGTGCGACTTGCGGTGCAATCTCAAGCCCCATTTGTTGTGCCTTATGCGTTAGCGCGGCGATTTTGTCGTTATCGTCTAAAGGCTGAATCTTTAAGGACAGCCCCCAGTTAATGCGGGTTTTCAAGTCAGGTAACGTAAAGCTCAAGGAGTTGGGCGCACAAGTTGCCGACAAAATCAGCCTGTGGTTTTGGTCGCGGTGCTGGTTAAAAAAATTAAATAAGGCCAATTCCCAATCTCTTCGTCCTGCGAGAGAGTCGATGTTATCAAGGCAGACAAGCTCAAAATCTTCAAGCCCTGCAAATAACTCAAGGTCAGTTGTTACGGAATCTGATAGATCCAGGTAGAAGGCACTAACGCCTTGATTGAATGCTTCTTGGCAGCAAGCCTGCAATAAATGGCTTTTACCATGGCCTTTTTCACCCCAAATGAAAATAAGTTGTTCGCCTGTTCCTGCGACAGTCTTTTTTAACTGCGCTAGGATTTCCTGGTTACTGCCTGGATAAAAATCGTCGAATGTTTGGTTTGCCCTGAATTCAAAGTTTACGGGTAGCTGTTCTGCCATTCAGGTGCGGGTTCCCGTCAAACGTATATAAAATGATGCGCCAAAAAAAAGCATCAAGCTCAGTAGGATTTCCAGTAAGGCGTAGGGTCTTGTGCTGGCATTAACGTAGGCTTCAACACAGCCGTGTACAAAGTAAATCAGGCTGATATAAGCCAGCCACGCGCAACTTTTTAGCTCCCTATCCAAAAATCCTCGCATAGGTAATAACAAGGGTGTGATTGTGATTAACAGCATCAATGCAACAGGCAACTTAGATGCGGGAGTTAGGACGGTATTCCACAGCATCAGTAAAGCGAATAATCCGAAAAAGCCTGCTACGGCGATCCAATAAAGGAAACGTGGCGCAATTTTCATGAGCTTGGTTTTAGCAACAGCGCGGTTTTCGCCAAGCGTGAACCTAATGCAATGCACAGTGCTTTTTCATGTTCGGTTATGGGCATGTCATCAGATGTTACGCGGCTAGGGCCGTAAGGTGTGCCTCCAGATGTGGTTTCACGCAATGCGTTTTCGGAATACGGCAAGCCTAATATCATCATGCCGTGGTGCATTAGCGGCAACATCATAGACAATAAGGTGGTTTCCTGTCCGCCGTGCATACTGCCTGTGGAGGTAAAAACTCCGGCGGGTTTGCCAGAAAGTGCGCCAGAAAACCAGAGTTCTGTCGTACTGTCGAGAAAATATTTGAGCGGCGCGGCCATATTGCCGAAGCGGGTAGGGCTGCCCAGTGCCAGGCCATCACAGGTTTTCAAGTCTTCGAGTGTCGCATAAATTGCACCTTCGTCTGGTATCGTACTCGCAGTTTTTTCGCAGACGGCAGAAACGTCAGGCACTGTCCTAAGTACGGCTTCTGCGCCTTTTACCGATTCAACGCCACGGGCGACTAGGTTAGCCATCTCGGCGGTAGAGCCGTCGCGTGAATAATAAAGTATCAGGATTTTTGCCATGATTAAGGTAAGGTTTGAAAGTTACAAAATGCCCAGTACGTTTTCCGGTGGACGGCCTATCGCCGCCTTGCCATTGGCAAGCACAATCGGGCGTTCGATCAAGATAGGATGGTTGACCATGCCGTTGATTAGCGATTGCTCATCCAATGCACTATTGTCCAGGCCGCTAGCCTTGTATTCGGCTTCTTGCTTACGCATTAAAACACGTGGTTCGATGCCTAGTTTATCCAGAATATCAGCCAACTCGTCGGCGCTAGGCGGTATTTTCAGGTACTCAATCACTTCCGGTTCAATGCCACGGTCTTTCAGCAGTTGTAAGGTTTGCCGGGATTTAGTGCAACGCGGGTTGTGGTAAATTTTTACAGCCATAACGGTTCACCTATTTAAAACCAATATCAAACAATCTTGAATCCTAAGCGATTATAATAGCATCCCGACTAAATTCCGATTTATAAATGGCAACAACACTCATCAAAGAACGGCTGCTTGATCGCGCCAAACAGTACAGCCTGTTGGCACGATTAGACCGCCCCATCGGTATTCTCATCCTGCTATGGCCTGCACTATGGGCATTGTGGGTGGCAAGTGACGGCAAACCCGATGCCTTGATATTAACGGTATTCTGCTTAGGTGTGGTATTGATGCGGTCAGCAGGTTGCATCATTAATGATTATGCCGACCGCGATTTCGATCCGCATGTTGAACGCACCAAACTACGCCCTATCGCGGCAGGTAAAGTCCAGCCTAAAGAAGCTATCGTTGTTTTTGTTTTGCTGTGCCTTTGCGCCTTTGGCCTGGTATTGCTGTTGAATATTTACACGATACTATTGTCATTCGTCGCAGCATTTTTAGCCGCCAGTTATCCCTTTATGAAGCGTTATACGCAGTTGCCCCAGGCATATCTCGGCATAGCCTTTGGCTGGGCGGTGCCAATGGCTTTTGCTGCCCAACTCAACAGTATTCCTGTTGTGGCTTGGATCATGTATCTGGCAGTCGTGCTATGGGCGCTGGTTTATGACACGATGTATGCGATGGTCGATAAGGATGACGATTTAAAAATCGGCGTAAAATCCACTGCCATCTTGTTTGGCGATTATGACCGACACATCATGGCAGGATTGCAATTGATAATCCTTGGATTATTGGTAACAGTAGGGCTTATGCGGCAGTTAGGTTGGCCTTATTATCTGGGCTTAACGGTTGCGGCCGGACTGTCGGTCTATCAACAGAAATTGATTTTTCACCGAGACAAAAACCAGTGTTTTCAAGCGTTCCTAAACAATAACTGGTTTGGTTTAGCGGTTTTTGTGGGGATTTTTATAGCTTACAATGTGTGAGCTAAAGGGTGTTTTAGAATAACGTAAGGGAACGCATCTAAAACACCTGTTACTTCGGGCGATGGTTATCTACGCAAATTTTACTTCTTCTTTATGTAGCGGTAATGTCTTGGCTAAAATCATACTGATTTTCTACAACTATTTATTTTCTCGCCAACTTTATCGAGTCACCGCGCCGTGTTCAAATCCATAAAAAAAACGGGTAGCAATCCAAAAATAGACCGTTTCCCTTGCAGCAAATGTGGCGGCTTGCTGACCTTTAAGCCCAGAACCCAGCATCTTGCCTGCGAATATTGCGGCCAGGAAAACCGGATTGAACAGCGTTTCGATGAAATCCATGAATACGACTTCCATCAAGCCTTAATTGAACTGGCGCAGGCTAAACCCGCCGCAGAAGTCGCGCAAATACAATGCGATGCCTGTGGTGCTGGGTTTAAATTTGTGGGCAGCGTCCATGCCGGTGAATGCCCTTTTTGCGGCACGGCTGTTGTAACCAGCACGGCACAAACAAAACCTATCACACCAAAATCCCTGCTTCCTTTTAAAATCAATGAACAAGAAGCCAAGTTGCAATTCCAACGCTGGCTAAAAGGCTTATGGTTTGCGCCTAACAAAGTCAAAAAATTTACCGGCGACGACACCAAATTGCTGGGCGTTTATATACCGTATTGGACATTTGACAGCAGCACGGAAACCACTTACCTAGGTGCGCGTGGTGATGTTTATTACGTCAGTCAGGAAGTGCAAACTGTAAGAGGCGGACAGATGGCCAGTGAAATCAGGCAAGTGCCACAAACTCGCTGGACACCCGTGCGCGGCAGGGTTACCCGGTTTTTTGACGATGTGCTTATCGGTGCCAGCAAATCATTGCCCAGGCAAATCCTCGACCAACTCGAACCTTGGGATTTGGCAAGCCTGGAACCTTACAATGAAAGTTATCTGAGTGGATTCACCAGCGAATACTACCAAGTCAATCTCGACCAAGGTTTTGACGAAGCCAAACGCAAAATGGACAATGTGATTTACCAGGACATTGCCTTTGACATCGGCGGCGACCAGCAGCGCGTCGATCAGTTCAACACCCGCCATAACAGCACCACTTACAAACACTGCCTGTTGCCCGTTTGGTCTGCGGCTTTCCGTTACCAGCACAAAGCCTACCGCTTTGTCATCAACGGCAGGACTGGCCAAGTGCAGGGCGAGCGGCCTTATAGTTATTGGAAAATTGCCTTTGCCATTGTTTTCGGGATTCTCGTAGTAGGTGGTTTGCTCCTATTTCTGGAACGGGCGGGAATGTTGCAACAAACGCAGTGAAGTAAGTTGGGTTACGACTGCATGGATGCGTCGTAACCCAACAAACGGCGTTTCGGGCATCGGTATACTAAGGGAAGCTGGTTTATTTTTGCTAACCAGCCTTCAACTTCTGTGTTTATCGCCTAGAATTGACCTTATTCGATTAATACAAGACAACTGATTATGGAATTTAAAGAATACTTAAAAATGCTCGTCCAAAACGATGGTTCTGACCTGTATTTGACGGTTGATGCACCACCTGCCGCTAAGTTTCAAGGTGTATTGCGGCCTTTGGAAAATATCAAGCTCACTAAGGAACGGTTGAAAGAAATCGCGTACAACTTGATGGATGCAGACCAGCGGAAAGCGTTTGAACACCAACCTGAGTTGAATCTGGCGATTTCGGAGCCGGGTATAGGCCGGTTTCGGATCAATATTTTTAAGCAGCGCAATAGCTTTTCCTTAGTCATCCGCAACATCAAGGTGGAAATCCCCAATGCCGATAAGTTAGGGCTGCCCGATGTCTTGAAGCGCGTCATCATGGAAAAGCGCGGCCTGATTTTGTTTATAGGCGGTACGGGTTCGGGGAAGTCAACCTCGCTGGCGGCATTGATAGACCACCGCAACGCTAACAGTTCAGGCCATATCATCACCATTGAAGACCCGATTGAGTACATACACCCGCACAAGAAATCACTGGTAAACCAGCGCGAGGTTGGGGTTGATACGCTCAGTTATGAAGATGCGCTCAAAAATACCTTACGGCAAGCGCCCGATGTTATCTTGATCGGCGAAATCCGTAGCCAGGAAACCATGGAGCATGCCCTGGCCTTTGCCGAAACTGGGCATTTGTGCCTGTCTACCTTACATGCCAACAATTCCAATCAGGCCTTGGATAGGATTATCAATTTTTTCCCAGAAGAGCGCCGTAATCAATTGTTGATGGATTTGTCCTTGAATTTGAAAGCGTTTGTTTCGCAACGGCTAGTCCCCACGCTTGAAGGCAAGCGGACAGCAGCCATCGAGATCTTGCTGGCTTCGCAGTTAGTCAGGGATTTAGTGCATAAAGGCGATATCCATGCGATCAAGGAAGCCATGGAAAAATCCGAAAACATCGGTATGCAGACGTTCGACAGCCATCTGCTCAGGTTATATAAGGAAGGCATAATTTCACTGGACGAAGCTTTACAAAACTCAGATTCCCCTAATAATCTCAAGTTAAAGATTAATTTGAGCGAAGGGCTGGGTTCGACATCGCCAGGTTCTCGGTCGGAAAATTCGCCGAAAACTGGTTCATTGGGTAGCTTATCGCTACAATCTATTGTTAAGGACGAGGATAAGCCGGATACGTAAATGTAGTAGATAAAAAATCTATCAAGCTTAAGGGGCTTCTAATAATCCCCTCTCCCTTTGGGAGAAGGAGTTTTCTGAATTTTTAGAGGTTACCCCAAGGTAATTATCATTTGGATATGGCGGGCTCTGCTAAAAAAGGTGTTTTTACGTTATAATTCCCCACCTTTTATTGCTTATCCATACACACGACGTGTCCAGCCCAAACTACGATTTATCCACATTTCAGGGACTCATCCTGGCTTTGCAAGATTACTGGTCTGCCCAAGGTTGTATTTTATTGCAGCCATTGGACCAGGAAGTCGGTGCCGGCACTTTCCATCCCGCCACTTTTTTACGGTCGATAGGGCCAGAGCCTTGGAATGTCGCCTACGTGCAGCCCTCGCGCCGCCCGACTGACGGACGTTATGGCGAAAACCCTAACCGTCTGCAACACTATTACCAGTACCAGGTTGCGCTAAAACCTTCGCCCGACAATATCCAGGAGCTTTACCTCGGTTCCTTACGGCAGTTGGGCTTCGACTTGCTAGAACACGATATCCGTTTCGTCGAAGACAACTGGGAATCGCCCACCTTAGGCGCGTGGGGCTTGGGCTGGGAGATCTGGTTGAACGGTATGGAAGTCACCCAATTTACCTATTTTCAGCAAGTCGGCGGCCTTGAATGCAGGCCGATAACGGGGGAAATCACTTACGGCCTGGAACGTCTTGCCATGTATTTGCAGGGTGTCAAAAGCGTATTCGATCTGGTTTGGACCAAAACCCCGCGCGGCATCGTGACTTATGGCGATGTGTTCCACCAAAATGAAGTCGAAATGTCCGCTTATAATTTCGATCACGCCAACGTCCCGTTTATGTTCCAATGCTTTGACACCTATGAGCAGGAATGCCAAAAATTAATCGCATTGGATTTGCCATTGCCCGCTTATGAAATGGTGCTTAAGGCTTCCCATACGTTTAATTTACTGGATGCCCGCCATGCGATTTCTGTAACAGAACGGCAACGCTATATTTTAAGGGTTAGGACATTATCCAGAGCGGTAGCGGAAGCCTATTACCAACGTAGGGAATCACTGGGTTTTCCGATGTGCCAGAATAACTAAAAGGTTGGAGTCATGTTAAAAAGACTTTATGTCCATAATTACAAATGCTTAGTTAATTTTGAGATTAACTTTGACAAGGACATTAGTCTTTTTTTGGGGGCGAATGGATCGGGAAAAACATCTGTTTTTTCAGCCTTATATGAATTACAAAAATTCATCATCTCTCATATTAGGCTTGATGACAAAAAATTGGATAACAAAGACCAAATTTTTAAAACATCAACCTTAACTCGCTGGGGGGATGAGTTAATTCAGAAGTTTGAAGCAGAAATTGAAGGCAATGGCGGTACTTATAAATATGCTTTAGAAATAGAACATCAACCTGAAAAAAATTTAGCGCGTGTAATAAGCGAGATTTTGTCTTTTGATAATCAGCCGTTGTATAAGTTTCTTATTGAAGAAGAAGGAGGTATGTCTGTTGGTAAAGGTAGATTGTTTAACGATAATAAACCCAACAATGATGGCATTTTCTACGCTACAGATTGGTTTAGCTCTGGAATAAGTTCGGTACAAGAAAGATATGATAATAAAAAACTTATTTGGTTTAAAAAATGGTTAGAGAGCCTTTTTATTATCCATATCAACCCTAGTGCAATGAAAATTGACATAGATAGGGACGAATCTCATCCAGAATTGGATTTATCTAATTATGCCGCTTGGTTAAGTTATTGTAATAGTGACAATAGAGAAGGATTAGCTCTTGTTGAAAACGAGCTAAAAGAAATAATAAAGGGTTTTATTGTCTTTAAGTTTCCTCAATATGGAACGAAAAAAATATTAGAACTAAAAATTAATAAGCAAATTTATCGTTTTAATGAATTATCTGATGGGCAAAAAACCTTAGCTGCTCTTTATACTTTAATCTATTGTATTCCGGAAAATGCCCTTATCTGTATCGATGAGCCAGAAAATTTTTTGGCGTTACCAGAAATTCAACCTTGGTTTGACACACTTTACGATCAATGCGTTGAAAGAGGCTTACAAACATTGTTAATTTCCCACCATCCTAAAATTATCAATTTTTTGGCGAGTGATTCTGGTCTTTGGTTTAGTAGAGAAAATAACTTAACAAGAGTACAAAAAATTACTTCCGAAGATGAAACTGGTCTTTCTATCGCAGAATTAATAGAGAGAGGCTGGATTGATGAACACTAATGCACAAGTATTTATTTTGTGCGAGGATACTGTCCATTACCATTTTGCAAGAAGATATTTTCAACTACTAGGCTTTAAAGGAACCATCAGAGGTAATTACAATTCCCGTGGACGCAGTGTTGGTTCAGGTGCAGTATTCGTTAAGAACAACTATGAAAAAGAAGTCAAAGCACTTAAAAGTAAAAGTTACTTAAATTGTATTTTAATCGTCATTATTGACGATGATACAAAAGACAATGCCAAAGATTTATACAAGGCTTATAAGCCCTTAGCTGATGAAAAAATATTAATCTTTTCGCCTAAACGTAACATTGAATCTTGGTTTTATTTTATCGATAAACGAGATACTCAAGTTGAAGAAAAAAATCATAATGGCGTTACGCCTGATTATAAACCCAGGTACAAAAACCCAAAACCCACCAAATTTGCTGAAAAATTAAAAAATGAAATCTGTGTTAACGGGTTGCCAGAAAATGCGCCAGCTTCATTGATTTGTGCTTGCAATGAACTGAACCGCCTTGAAAATTAAAGAGATTATAGTGATAAATCAACAACATTTACTTTTCGAACTAGGCTCGGAAGAACTGCCGCCCAAAACCCTCGTCAAATTAAGCCAAGCCTTGCTGGATGGTGTGTTGCAAGGATTAAGTGCGGCAGAACTGACGTTTACCGGCAGCAAGGCTTACGCCACGCCACGAAGATTAGCGGTATTCATCGAAAACCTGTCCACCCAACAGCCAGACAAGGTTGTTGAAAAACGTGGGCCAGCGATGCAAGCGGCTTTTGCGCCGGATGGCAAACCGAGCAAGGCGGCGGAAGGTTTTGCCGCCAGTTGCGGGACGACTTTCGATCAACTGGAACGCCTAAAAACTGACAAAGGCGAATGGCTGGTTTATAAGCAAGCAGTCAAAGGCCAGCCGACCGAGCAGTTAATTCCTGACATTATTCGCCAAAGCATATCAGCCTTGCCCATCGCAAAGCGTATGCGCTGGGGCAGTTTTGCGACTGAATTTGTAAGACCTGTGCATTGGGCGGTTTTGCTTTATGGTAATGCAGTTATCGAATGCGAAATCCTTGGATTAACGACAGGTTCGACGACAGTTGGGCATCGTTTTCATGCCCCGCAAACCATCACGATCAGCAGCCCAGAGACTTATGCCGATACCTTGCATCAGCAAGGTAAGGTGATTGTTGATGTCGAGCAGCGAAAAACGATCATTCGTGACAAGGCTAACCAAGCGGCATCAGCGGTCAATGGCATAGCTTACATTGAAGACGATTTGCTGGAAGAAATTGCCGCCTTGAATGAATGGCCTGTGCCGGTTACTGGCACGTTTGATCCACGCTTTCTTGAGTTGCCTGCGGAAGTGCTGATTACCACCATGCAAACCAACCAGAAATATTTTCCGGTTAAAAATGCCAGTGGTGCGTTGTTGCCTTATTTTATTACCTTCAGCAATATCGAGAGTACCCGGCCTGAGTCCATCAAACAAGGTAACGAGCGGGTCATTACTCCACGCCTGACTGATGCCGAATTTTTCTGGAAACAAGACCGGAAAAAATCCCTCGCAGATCGCGTCGAAAGCCTAGCCAATATCGTTTTCCAGGAAAAATTAGGTACGCTTGCAGACAAGTCCCGTAGGGTGATAACCCTTTCAGAATTGATAGCAACCCAACTCGGCGCGAATGTCGGCTGGGCAAAACGTGCCGCGCACTTGGCTAAAGCAGACCTGATGACCGATATGGTTGGCGAATTTGGCAATCTGCAAGGCATTATGGGGCGTTATTATGCCTTGGCTGACAATGAGGCGGTAGAAGTTGCCGATGCCATCGAACAGCATTATTTCCCGAAACAATCGGGTAGCCCGACACCAACTAGCCAAACTGGGCAGATTGTCGCGTTGGCAGATAAGATAGACACCTTAACCGGAATATTCAGTGCCGGATTGATTCCGACTGGCGATAAAGATCCTTATGCGTTGCGTAGGGCGGCTTTAGGTGCGCTAAGGATCTTAATTGAAAATGACAACAACCTAGATATTGTGGCCTTAGTCGATGCTTCCCTCGCACAGTACACGCATTCGTTTGATCGTTATGTAACCCACAAGCAGGTGGTCGATTTTATCTTTGATCGGCTAAAAGGTTATTGCCTGGATCGCGGTTTCGCACCGGATGAATTTGATTCGGTTATTTCAGTTAATCCTGCCCAACCTTTAGATTTCATGAAAAGATTGCAGGCGGTCAAGGCGTTCCGGCAATTGCCAGAAGCAGAAAGTTTGGCCGCCGCCAACAAACGCATAAGCAATATCCTGAAAAAATC
>JAYVGW010000023.1:0-2686 GCA_043771735.1 Methyloglobulus sp. | reverse complement strand
CCTGGGCAGGAAATCCTCCAGGTCGATAAAGAAAATGTTACGATAAACGAAATCAAACCCATTGGTAATTATGCCGTCGCGTTTGTCTTTAGCGATGGGCATAACACGGGCATTTACAGTTGGGATCTGCTGTATAAGCTCGGCGTGGAGTATCCAACCTTGTGGGCGGATTACCTGCACAGGCTTGAATTGGCAGGGCATCAACACAAAAGCTCTCCTTCTCCCTGAGGGATGCCTACATGGATGTAGGTAGTAGGGCAATGCAGGAGCAGCGTAGCGGTGTGCCGAGAAGGCTGGGATGAGGGGGCTTAAAATAAATCCCTCACCCCAACCCTCTCCCACGGGGAGAGGGAGTATCTAAATTTTTTTGAGATAACACAATGACAGAAAACACCACCCATTTCGGCTTTAAGCGTGTCGCCGCCGAAGAAAAAGCCAGTATGGTGCGCGACGTATTTGATTCGGTTGCGGAACACTACGACATCATGAACGACCTGATGTCGATGGGCGTACACCGCATCTGGAAACGCATAGCCGTGCAATTGAGCAACGTCCGCAAAGGCGAACAGGTGCTTGACCTGGCTGGCGGTACTGGCGATCTTACAACCTTATTTGAGAAACGCGTAGGCGAAGAAGGCAATGTTGTCCTGGCTGACATCAACGCCCAGATGCTACGCACAGGCCGTAACCGATTAATCGACCGCGGATTGGTCGGCAACATCCAATACACCCAAGTGAATGCCGAATGCCTACCGTTTGCCAATGATTCCTTCGACTGCGTGTGCATTGCCTTTGGCTTACGCAACGTCACCGACAAGGATGCGGCCTTGCGTTCCATGTATCGCGTGTTAAAACCGGGCGGACGTGCCATAGTGTTGGAATTCTCCCACCCCATCGATCCGATTACCAAGAAAGTCTACGATTTTTACTCGTTTAACCTGTTGCCAAAAATAGGTAAATGGGTAGCGAAAGATGAAGAAAGTTACCGCTATCTGGCAGAATCCATCCGTATGCACCCGAAACAGGATGAACTAAAAGCCATGATGGAAACTGCGGGGTTTGATCGCTGCGAATACTTTAATATGACCCAGGGGATTGTGGCTGTGCATCGGGGTTATAAGATTTAAACCTTCTAGTAGATATTTATGAAATATTTCACCAGCGAATGGTGGGCTACCGAACAAGATGATTTTGAAGATCTTTTCAAGAAATATGATGACTATTTTGCCTCAATAAAATCAAAGCTACCTAATAGCTTGGTTGAGTTATACGAACTACATACACTGCACGACTCCAGAGTTATAAGTATTCATAGTGATTTCGACAAACAGAAGGTAATTCTTGATTTACTTGGCTGGGATATTGCCTTAAATGAACCTGTTCTTTACAACTTAATATTTTCCAATGTTTCAAGCTTTAGTCAACAATTGCCAAAAAAACGTGATGCTTGGAAAGAAATGGGTGATCTTGGCTATTGGGAATGCGAGTGGTTGACAAAAGAAATTGAGATAAGGATGCTCTTTGCTTCCGGGGCTGAGTTTAAGATTGTATTCGTTGATTTTAGCTTTAATCACGAGAAAGGTCAGGCTTGATCTTTTTTTGATTGTGCTTATCTATAATCTGTTATACGGCATTTTCTCCGTTCGTCCTGAGCTTGTCGAAGGATGAATGGAGAAAATCACAAACCTACATTGCTTTATAAGTAGCTTATATGTTTTGGGTTTATATTCTTCGATGTTCCGATGGTAGCTACTACACAGGGCATACCGATAATATAGAACGCCGTATGGCTCAATATCAGATTGGCGAATGTACAGGATATACTTCATCGCGTCTTCCAGTCGAGCTTATATGGTCACAAGAAACCGTAACCCGTGAAGAAGCTTTGTCGGCGGAGCGGCAAATAAAAGGCTGGAGTCGCAAAAAGAAAGAAGCCATGATGTGTGGTGATTGGGCGGAAGTGAATCGTTTAGCCCAAAGTAAAGCCCTTCATCCTTCGACAAGCTCAGGACGAACGGATTTGCTTTTACGTGGTGACAATAACGGTTAACAAGATTGATTATTTGGATTTAATGTAAATTTCTTTATTTATAATGCTTATCAAACCCCTCCTAATCACCGCCCTCGAAACCGCTCTCAATCGGTATATAGCGCTGGATAACAACAAAGAAGATTTGCTCATTCCATTAAAAGGCAAAATCATCGCGCTGACTATCCAACCGTTTAATGAAACTCTTTATCTTTGCCCAACCAGCGATTCCATCCAGATAATCGATCAAATCACTGGCCAGCCCGATACCACCATAAGTGGTTCAGCATGGGCATTAGGGTTGATGGGTATAAGTACAAAACCGATGCGTTCGGTGTTCTCAGGTGAGATTAAAATCGAAGGCGACATCCAGACCGGTAAGCAATTTCAGGCTGTGTTCAAAAAACTGGATATTGACCTTGAAGGCTTGCTTGCCCAATATACTGGTGCTGACCTTGCAAACCGCATCAGCCAGTTTTTCCGTTCGGGGCAAGAATGGGGCAAAGAAACTATCGAGACATTTAAACTTAATGCCGCCGAATTCCTGCAAGAAGAAACCCGTGACTTACCTGCCAAACCGGAAATCGATATTTTTTACCAACAAGTTGACGAGCTACGAAACGCTTCTGACCGACTTAACAGCCGTGTTGAACGCTT
>JAYVGW010000022.1:0-4738 GCA_043771735.1 Methyloglobulus sp. | reverse complement strand
CCAGTAATCCTTAAAATTTTCGCCCAACCGCGCAGTCGCTATGTCATCTGGCATGCTTAAGTTGAGGTGATGGCCGCGTTTGTGGGCGATAACAAAATGGTCATAACAAACGGTGCATAACAATAATCTACCTAGAAGTTGTAAGCTAAGTTGTGGTCGGTGGATTAATTCATGCGCGACTACAATTCCCGATGTGCCGGAACTTGTACCCACCAAAAACCGGATGGCAACTAGGTTTACTAAGCTGATGATGATGTCGTTAGTGGATTCCCAGTGCAATTGGCTGACATAAGCCAGCATGAAAAAGATGTTTGCGAGTTGTAAAAATGTCAGGGCATACAAAATGCCATCATAAAAGTTTTGCGAATACTTACGGCTGCTTTCAAATGCAAAGTCAGCACTTAACCAATCGGCAAGTAACATCAACCAGAAAGGAATCGTCCAAGCCAAGGTGCTGGCGATACCGTGCAAGCCAGTAATCAGAAACAAACAAGTGCTGATCGGCAGGATAAAACACAGCAAATGCTTTAATCGGCTGAACATCAAAATTGCACTGCGATGTTATGGAAACAGAAAGTTAACATTAGGTATTGTGCCTTCTAATTATTGTTGGTCGCGCACGCGTTTCATTAAATACTGCCCAATGAGCGAAAATTTAAAGCGTTTACTGGCGGTTTGTAAAGAACAATAGCCCGTATAAATTCGCCGCCAATGGGCCTGCATGGTGTCCTCGCCGTAACAGGCAGCCACTTCATCAAGGTACGCTTGTATGGCTTTAATAGCCAATGCCGAATGCCCTGACGACAGGTTGTCGATGGAAGTGTGGACATCGACGATAGCAGGGTTAATGCCCCAAAACTTGAGTTCTTCCGATAAACGCAGATAAACACGGCCCAACCCGCTAATTTCAATCGCCATATTCAAGCCTAATAGCTCCGGCAGGAACGCACTGGGGAATTTGGAAATGGCCATCAGGTACACCGGAATATCAAAGGCGCTACCGATAAAGCCGGGATGGTCGATAAAATCCTTGGAATAGATCGGCGGCAGTTTGATGTTCAAGCTGTTGAGCAATTCCTGATAAATGTGCGGATGATTCTGTTCCAGGATGCCATTGCCGGTTTCGTCTTCGTAAATCTTATGCAACAAAGTGCCAATCGCATGGCTGGAATAGTAATCGAGTTGCTGGATGCCCTGTAGCCAGCTGCCGTCGGTTAATATCGTCGGCGCAAGCTGTTCGATTCCCCAAATATAAGCGTTTTTGGATAGTTTTGGTTTTTTGTTTAGTGGTTTATAGGTATCGACTTCGTGCTGGTAAATAGACCCAATATAATCTTCAAATGCCGGGTGGGAATATCGGCGAAAAGGCAGGAGGTTAAAAAATTTTGCCTTAAGCAGAACCCGGTTTACCTTGGCTTTGGCGGTTGGCAGCACCTCTGGGTATAGGTCATTGTTGACCAGGTAAAAGTAGAGTTCCCTATTGCTTAATTTGGCGTAGTTGCCCTGTGCTATGTCATAGCGATCATTTTCTTGCGTGTCCGTACCAGTATGCTTAGGTATAGAACCGCTGGAGATGCTCTTTAAACCTACCTTATAGTTTGCAGATTTATGTTTTTTTCCTTGCGCCAAACCAGGGTTTAATTCGGATAACAACCAGTCCTTGATGATGTTTTTCCCATTGTCATCCAGTACGCCAAACATAGGGCCGTTAAACTCAAACAGTTTTAGCAGCTTGCTGTTTTCTGGCTTTTCCCGATCAATATACGGCGAATGCAACAAGGTGGCTAGAAAGTTTACGCTTTTGAATGGCGTTTCCTTAAACCAGTCGTCTATCGTTTTACTGCCCAGTCGGATTTTGCCGTGATGCCCGATTGCGTTGGGTATGAGTGTTGCCAGTAATTTCTCCACCGCCTGCCTGGGCGATAATTCGGTATGCAAAAGCGCAGTGATGCGGTGGTCACAAACTGCCAACTGCTGTTGATGCAGCCAGAACCCAGCCTGTATCCGTTGCCATAAGTCATCGGTTTGCTGATTAAATTCGCCTAGATAGGCCTTGATAATCGCCGTGATATGCTTATGTCCCCGCTTGCGCCTGTCGCTTCGGGTAACGATAAAATCAGGAAGTGTGGTTTCGTCATTGTCAGGAAAAAACTGTTCCGGTAAGCTTAAGGTTTGGCAATAAGACAAGGTAAAGCCGAGGATTTCTGGGAAAAATACCCTGGGAAACTGCGCCAACGCCAGTTGAATGGTAGCAAAATCAAAAATCTCATCGCCTACATCAGGCTGTTTTGCGAAAGCCAGGGTGTGCAAGGCAGGCAGTTCAATACCGGCAGACAGCAAATGGGCATGGTAAATCTCCCTGCTGCTGGCAATGTGTTGCTTCCCTGTCGTTAACTGTAAGTACATCGCCATCAGGTCTACGACGAGAGGCGTTTGGCTGGTGACTGTTTGGGCAATATTCGCCAACCAACCCATTTCCGTAAAATAAATTGGTGCATATTGCACCAGGCAAGTATTCAACGCAGTGGCTGATAATGGATAAAGATGTTCTGATGGAGTGTATTTAAGCAGGGCAGCCAATGTGGCAGGGCTGTATTTTGTGCTGATTGTGCCAGCATGATCTTGATTTTCTGATTGAAAATGCCGCTTTAAGAAGCGATAAGCGTAGGGCAGGGCGGTGTAATGTTCGCTAATATGGATCAGCGTATAAAACAAGTCGCGTCTATTGTCTGGATAATCCCGGGCAGCCGCTGCGACAGCCGATTTTGAAAAAATCGGCTTTAAGGTTGGCTCCAAGGCGAGGTTAAACTCATTCATTGCGTGGTTTGGTGATTAAATAATCATTGACCACCAACACATCCAACCCCGTCGTCATAAACACGGCCAGCGCATCTTCCAAGCAATGTACCAAAGGTTTTCCCATAATATTGAAGCTGGTGTTGAGCAGTATAGGCACTTGGGTAAGCTGGTAAAACTGCGCGATCAGCCCGTAAAAACGTGGATTCCAATCCTTTTTAACCGTTTGCAGCCGCCCAGTTCCATCGACATGGCAAACGGCGGCGATTTTGCTTTGTATGGCTTTGCGGATTTGCAGGGTTTTGTCCATGTAGGGCGATTCGTGGTAGTTCTCGAAATATTCATCGGCGTATTCATGCAAGATGGAAGGCGCAAACGGGCGGAACATTTCCCGAAATTTAACTTTTTCATTGATTATGTCCTGCATTTTTGCTTCTCTGGGGTCTGCGAGTATGGAACGGTTGCCTAAAGCCCGTGGACCGTATTCGGCGCGGCCTTGCACCCAGCCGACCAGATTGCCTTCGGCCAATAGTCGTGCGGTTTCTGCGGTAATGCTGTCCGGCAAATGTCGGATGTCGAGTGAGCAGTTAAAGCGTATCAGGCGCTCTAAGGCATCGTCCTTGATCGTGGAGCCTGTATAGGGCGACAGTAGTTTTGGCGGCTTTTGCTGTTGGGGTGAATCCTCATGATACGCCAACCATGCCGCACCCAAAGCACAGCCGTCATCGGCCGGGGCAGGGGGGATATACACTTGCTTGAAGCCGGTGCGCTGCGTGACCGTCCCGTTAAATGACGAATTCAAGGCGCAACCGCCCGTTAAAGCTAGGTTGTCGCAACCGGTAACTTCATTTAGATGCCGCAACAATTGGCTAACCAGATCGGTAAAAAAAACCTGTCCGGTATAAGCAATTTCCGCCAATTCTTCTAATGTACTATCGGGGCTTGGCTTAAATCCGTCCAGTTTAGTAAGTTGTTCAAATAATTTTTCACTAGGATGCGTGCAATCAAAGCCGTTCACGACAATGATGGAACTGAGCAAATCATACACTTTTTGGTTGAGTTTGCCATAAGAAGCCAAACCCATGACCTTCCATTCCTCGCCCTTCAGCCAGTCAAACCCGCATAGCTCGGTGATTTTCATGTAATACAAACCCAGGCTGGCTTTACCTAAGCCTTTGGCTTCATGGATTTGTTCCAGCTTCCGGTTACGGTAGCGGTAAAATGCCATCGCGCCATGTTCACCGTAAGAATCAACCACCGCACAAGCGGCTTCTTCAAACGAACTGCCATAACAGGCGATTGCCGCATGGGTCAAGTGGTGGTCGTAATCCTTGAATTCGATTACGCAATTAGGATGAACTTCCTTAAGAATTCGCACCAAATTCAGCCCAGCACGGTCTATGCTGCTCCGTTGGCAGGCCATCATGTGGTGCAATTGATAATTCGTAAGCGGCGAATGCAATTTTTTGATGCCCGATTTCAATAAACCCGGGGCAGACAAAAAGCCTAATTTCTTGACGATAGTTTCGTAAAGAGGTCGTTTTTTAAGCCAATTGCTGGCTATTACGATTTTTGTGGGATTCGGGCAATATTGTTCTAGCAACTCAGGCATACGAAATAATTGGTCAGGTTCGCAATTAAGCGCCCGTTTGTTCTGCAAAAAGCGTTCCGTCGCCTCGGCAAACAGCACCTCGCCTTCTTCGCTAACAATAGCCAAAGCAGAATCGTGATAGGTGACGGATAGCCCTATGTAGTAAGTTGACATTCAGTTTTATGTTCGCTCGTGTGCAAATTTTTTAACCCGCAGTATGGGGTTTTTTTGGCGCTCCGGCCTAATAATTCTTCATGGCTATTAACAAGCCACAGGTTAACTGGCAATTGCTTTTAATAACCAATTGAATTTACAGAACTTGATATTTATCAACCTGTGCAAAGTATAGAG
>JAYVGW010000021.1:0-7589 GCA_043771735.1 Methyloglobulus sp. | reverse complement strand
TTCTCAGCAGTTTTGCTGGTTTAGAAGTGCATAAATTCAATGAATTACCTTTTTCCTTTGATCTACTCATGGTTGATGTTAATTCGGATAATGTCTATTGTGTCAAAAGAACAGTGGCGAGGATGTTGTTCATAAGTGTGAAGATTCAGTGTCAGCAGCGAGAGTTCCATAGAGTCGGTTTGTTAAACGAAACGTTCAATGTTTCGAGATTCGTTTAGTTTAAAGGGAGTGTTGAAATAAGCTGGTGTTTTACCTGGCAGTTCTGTTGATGTGATGTTTATGAAACCGGAAACAGAGAAATAATTAAAGAAAGATTCTGCTGCATCCAACATTGAAGGCTTAGGTTTTATACGGGTAACTCATTAAAAGGAGAATTCTTACCGCTAATATCTAAGCGGTACAAAACTCTCCATGTAGCCGGTTACGTAAAAACGCGAGCTTACCGGTTACTTCACTTTCAAATATGATTATTTCAAGTTCATGCAGTTGGCATAATAAGTTACTGTAGCAGGCCAGTCTGAGAAAATCCCGAGCACACCGACATCTTGCGCAAGTACATCGAGCATAGCCATCGTGTCGCCATCAGTTTTAATACCGTCAGTGACAGATTGATAGTAATAGCCGCCACCGTTTTTCAATAGACCGGAACGTTCAAGCGTCCAGGTGATAATGTTTAATCCGGCAGCTTTCGCGGCTATAGCGTATTCCGAGGGGATAATCTTGTTATTGGCATCGAGTGTCACTAGAACCCACATCGGAGGTGCAACAATTTTTATACCTTCAGCAGCCAGTGAAGGAAGCCTGGCGATCGCGACTGGCAGGTCGGCTGGAACATTTAAATCTTCAAGAAAAACCGCTTTTTTGCCGAATTTTGGTTCGTTAGTGATCCAGTAACGAACGTCTTCGAGATTAAAAGACTGTGGATACACGTTTTGGGGTTTAACTCCAGCAGTCTTATATTCATTAATCATTTTTTGAGCATAAGCCTGCTGTGTGAAACCGTTAAATGGCATTGCTACGCTGGGAGATTTTAATTCAGGCGTCATCTTTACGCCCAATTTTTTGAACAGCTGAATGCTCTCTGCGTGACTCAGTAAGGTTCCGTTGGCGGAGTATAAGTCTGTACGGAAGCTGGGTGTTGCGTTCATAAATTCTGCAAGTGTTTTTGCATTACGGTTGCCTGCATCCATCTTGCCCTTGAGCGTTTTGAACTCGGCTAGCGTAATATCGCTGGTGCAACAGCTAACATTTTTATAAGGTGTATCGCTGGTCAAATCGGGTTGAACGGAACACTTTCCGGCTAAATTTGTTTCCAGAATATTGGTAGTTGTTTCCAGATCGCATTGCGAATGGCGGCATACCAGTTCTTTATCCTTGGTAAAAGTGACATCACACTCGACAATACCCGCTCCCATCCGAGCCGCTGCTTCATAAGATTGTTTGGTGTGTTCGGGAAATTGTAAGGCAGCCCCACGGTGACCGATCGAAAAATCACTTTTATAGAAAGGACCTTCTGAACATTGCTGAAGAGCGCTTTTAAGCTCACTCTTCTCCATATCTTCGACCAGGAAAAAAGGTCTTGGACCCAACTGGACGCTTTGCTCGGAACGCCGGTGATTTTTATAGTCATCGTCTTTTGGGTCAGCCGATGCGGCAAGTGGTGACAGCGTGGTTATTATACCTGCAATAGCGAGTAGGGTTTTAAGCAAGCTCATGATATTCTCCAATGAGGGTTAGGTATGTTTATAGAGTTCAAGCGGGTTGAGCTATGAACATTACTTTGTTTTTATGACTATTTGATGTCGATTTTGTTAACAATTGATGAAACAAAAACAACAACGGCAATGCTTAGCCGAATATACAAATTAGAAAGACTGGTTGCCGCTGACCAAAAGTAGTCAGCGGCTAACATCACGCTTTTAGCCCCTACCGTTGCGGTTATGGCAAGCTCAGGATTCGATTCAGTAAACCGGGTGATACCGGTGAATTAGCTGCAAAGTAGGCTTCCAGGGCATCACTGTCTTGTGCACCACCCAGACGGTTTGTGCCCTGTACCAGGACTTTGAAATTATCGCCGCCATCAGCCAGAAAGCTGTTTACTGTAACGCGATAATTTGCCGCTGGATCAACCCCTACGCCGTTAATCTTAATACTGGTGGAATTGATTTTGTCACATGCAGCGCCTTGCGAATCCCATTCGTAGGTGAAGCCCTCAGATACTGACAGTATGCGGTTGAAAGGCTGAGCGTTCGGACAACCGGTAAATTGCTGTTCGAGTAATTCCTCAAATTGAGCACCGGTTAATGTCAGTGTGACCAGACTGTTACCGAAAGGCTGAACAGTAAAAGCTTCACCGAAGGTGACATTGCCATCGCCTTCACCGGCGCTGCTGGAAGCAAACGTCAGGTCGGCGCGGACTCCGCCAGGATTCATAAAGGCAACTACCGCGTCACCGAACCCCGGTGCTTTGGTGGCAGCAAGCTGAGCATCGGCGATGACATCGCCCATGGCAGATTCACCCGCAAGATTAGCAGTTCGCGATAGAGTTGCAGTAATGCTGCCGATGATGCGGTTGGCAATAGGCTGTACCAGAGTTTTGTAGTTGTCGACAATGAGCTTAATATCCGCATCCGGTGTGATAGCCGCATTCGTTCTGTCTACTGCGACATTGACCGGATTAATGCTCCGCACTTTGCCGGACTTAGCATCGATGACCATATCGATATCGGTCAAAACCCGGCCTTGAGCATTAGCGCTGGTTACCGGAATCAAATGGCTTTCATCCCTGGTTGCAATCAGGCAATTATAAGCTTGATGCGTATGTCCGGAGATGACCAGGTCAACCGAATTGGAGAGTTGATTGACGATCGCTTTTATCGGAGAACCAGCCAGATTTCCATCGCACAAGTTGATGGTCGATATAGCTTGAGCCACAGGTATAGTGCCGCCTTGATGAATTAATACGACAATGGCTTTGGCGCCCCTTCTATGAAGCTTGGGAATCAATGAATTGATGGTCGCCGCTTCGTCTTTGAATTCCAGACCGGCCACGCCAGTTGGGGTAACAATAGAAGGCGTTTCCTTTAGTGTCAGGCCGATAAAGGCAACTTTAACGCCGTCATAACGCTTAATGACATAAGAGGGAAAGATGGTTTTTCCGGTTGCTGTCTCCACAACATTAGCCGCCAAAAACTTGAAATCGGCGCCTTCAAACGGAACCGGCGTCCCAACCCGATTACCCTGGCAACTATTTTCATCAGTTGGATGGCAGCCGCCTTTTTGCATACGTAACAGCTCATCCTTGCCTTCGTCAAACTCGTGATTACCCACAGCATTAATATCCAGGCCTGCACGGTTCATGGTTTCAATAGTGCCTTCATCGTGGAACAGGGCGGAAATTAAAGGTGTCGCGCCTATAAGATCGCCTGCTGACACAACGGTAGTATAGGGATTTTTATTTCTAAGGTCGGCGATATAACCCGCTAGCCAATCCACACCCCCAACAGGAGTATTCGGTACCGATGTAACAGGCACATTACGTAAAGTGCCTGGAGATTCTAATTGCCCGTGAAAATCATTTATGGCAACAATTTTGATGATAACGGGCGGTTTTGGCTTTTTATGGTTTTTTTCATTGTCGACAGCATGAGCAACATTTGTAACTGCAAGTACTAAGGCTATACCGCTAGCGATGTGTCGCATTTTCATGGGCCTGCTCCTTTTTTTAATTTTTTTTGAATGTTTGACGGCAACAGTGGATGTGTTTAGTACTTTGTCGCCGTTTGCTATTCGTCAGGAGAATTTGATAGATGAATAATCAATTTGGTAACGAATGCGCTTAACAATAACTCAGCAATGTGAAATTGTGGTTACAGCATCATGAAGAATTTGAGTCAGCTATTATGGGGCTTGAATTTTGGTAAGAGGGGGGATTTACACGCTTCTAGCGTTTGCCTGATTTACCGTGCTCGCGATTTTCAAGAATCCGCAAAATGGCAAAAGTAAGCCACCCGATAATTACCAATCCAATTGTGAAAATACTGTAAGAGATGGGCCAGGGTATTCTTTGCGTCATCATTGAGAATTCGGACATACCGCCGATGCCGGCCAATACATTGAGCGGCAGAAAGATAACGCTGACCGATGTCAATCGCTTGACGACCTTGTTCTGGTTGATATTGATGAAACCCACGGAAGCATCCATCAGAAAGTTGATCTTGTCGAAAAGAAATGCAGTGTGGCCGTCCCCAGCGATTCGATATCGCGCAGAATCTGCTGGGAGTATTCCAGTTGGTCTTTTGCAAGAAACTTGCTACGCATCAGAAATGAAACCGCGCGACTCGTATCCATCACATTCCTGCGAATCCGTCCATTCAGATACTCCTCATTCGCAATGTCAATCAATATTTTGGCGGCTTCTTCATCGCTCATTTGTTTGCTTAGCACATGAGTGCCAACAACTTCCAACGCCAGATAAACATCTTCCAGTGCATCAGCCGAATACTCGGCATTGGCTGCGTAGAGATCCAGCAGCATATCCCTTGAATCGGAAACATAAATTGAGTTGATTAAGCGCACGTAAACGCTGGAGCCGGAAGACGGGCAGTTTTTCTTTGCGAATCGAGAACAAAATATCCTGATACAGGATAAAAGCGACGACGACATTGCGTGACACGTCATCCTTGTCAAGCAGGAAATCCGAATGCAAGTGAATTTCACCGTTTTCTTTCACATAGAAGCGGGCGCTTGATTCCAGATCACTCAATTTATCCGGGTCAGGAAATTCTACCCCAAAAATATTGCCTACCCATATTCGATCCTCAAACCTCGGCGCAAGCAAATCTATCCAGACAGGTTTGGCCTCAATCAAGTCTTGCGGAGTATTAATCGAAATCTCATGCAAGCGGCCCTCGTGTAAATCAAAAGCCTTGACCCTGGATTTTTCAGTTTTGTAGTCTTGTTTTCCCAGTATTTGCAGAACAAAATCGGGGCCTTCAGCAGAATGGGTTGCTTATGGCCATCATCCAGTTGCCCCCCAGATGAGCAATTTCCGCAGGTGGTAAATGGTTAAGTATCTGCTGCAATTGTGCCAAGTTCTCTTTGTGAACAAGCGCTTCCACCAGATCATGGTGAGGCATGTCCTGTTTATGCACCAAGTCAGCGATAAGCTTGTTCTTTTGCAATATATCGAGAACGGCTTGCCGGCTATTATGATATTTGGCGGTTGGGTCTTTTTGCATGTCGGAATGATAAGGTTTAGCGCGGTAAGTTGGGCAGATAACAAGAATTCGGGCAATTGAGGTTTGTGCAATTCTATCAAAACGTTGTTATTTGTCGCGGATTTTTGCCGCCAGGTTTCAATCCGGCACAAGTAGCGAATGTTGGCTCTACCTTTTAATTTAAATGTCGGCTTTGATGATACCGCCGCCCGATTACAAGGGCCATAGGATAGAAGGCTAGGGTATAGAGCAGGCTCTCGCCTACCCCTCGCAAGGTCGGTAACTGACGATTATCAATAATTTCGCCGCTGAACATCTGAACATCAGAAAATTCAACAAATCCAAAGTAAATTCGTCGCTCCAGTGAGAGTTATCCAGGATCTGTATAAAGATAGAGTTGTTGCTCAGCGTCTCAAAGAAATCGGCGCCTTCCCGCAACATGCGGCCGGTATTACTATGCGATACTTTCAGTTGCAGCCTGGCAATTTCATCAGGGTCCAGCAATTCAGCATTTGATAAAGCAAGATCGGGGCTAGATGGTTCAAAAGCTCGGTCCCTTTGTCACCCTTACAATTTATCCGTCGTACGGCAGTATGACGAAATTATGACAAACAGACGCATCAACTCTCTCCAGTAATCCAGACTTGCCCAAAATCAGAATAAAAAAAGGCCGCAATTAGCGGCCTTTGAGTACTGCTTTCAGGATTTAGGACGACTTACTTATCATCATGATCTTTTTTGATTTTAAACCCTGTGATCTTGATCAGATCGTCAGTTGCGTAGTCATCGTGATTGGCGCAGTCGCTACCGGCAACACACGCTGTATCGTTGCTGTGCTGAATATGAACATAAGCCGTTTTGCCGTCGCCGGTGAATGCAAAGCCGGTAGGTTCGGCGCTGCTGTCACGGACGGACAGAATTTTCACACAGCCATCGGTTTTGATGTCGCGATCGGCACCGTCAGGTAAACACGCCCATACATCGCCGAAAGGATTGTCTTCGATCACATACATATTACCGGTCACAGGCTGGAAAGCCAGATTATCAGGTTGGTTAAAATCTGCATCGCCTTCTACTGCACGGTTAGCGACAGCTACTGCAAAGCCTTTAGACTCTGCGACGTCTGCCAGATAAGTCAAGCCGCTAGCATTGACGGCGGGAATGTTTGGGACAGTTTTCTCACCGGTGCCTGCTGGATTGGTATCAATCAAACAAACCACTTCGCCATAGTTTTTGGCGCCACTGTTACCTGTGTTAGTCCAGCAGAACTTAACGCCTACGCCCGTATACATCGGGTCGAAATGTCCGTCCTCCGGACGATAAAATCCAGTTGCAGAGTTGGCGAAAGCTGACGTGCGCAAGTTAGCCGGATCAACTTTTACCCAGGCGCCTTCGCCGATTTCACAGCCTTGACCAAATTGTGGAAAGCTGCTGCTGGTTCTGGCCTGACAAGAAGCCTGGTAGGCATATATATTACCTGCAACCAGAGGCGACTGGCTTAAGTTGGTAACAGGCGTACCATCCCACAGCGTAGCAGGTACAAACTTGAACAGGCTGCCGCCGTCAGCGTCAGCACCGCCAGTTCCCGGGCGTTCTTCGTCGCCGTAATAAACAACACCTTGTTGGTTAAGGTCAAGACCTTCCCATGCCAGTTTGCCTACTGAGTCGCGATATTCCACTTGCCCTGTCACCGCATTGCCTGCACTGTCAATCGTGCCACTTGCGCCGCGAACAACCAGTGTTTGTTCAGTTGTAGTCAGTGGATTAAGGATTTCATACAGACCGCCGTCATCAACTTCTTCTGTGGCAACGATAGTGTTCCAAGGCGTACGACGGATGCCGTCACAACCGGTCATGCCACGCAGAATCGTTTTTACTTCACCGGTAGCCAGATTGATCGTTTGTACGGAAGGTATCAGTTTGGATTGACCCGGAATGAGGGGAGAGTTGCCAGCCTCGATACAGGTGACGATGTGAGTAGGCTTAGTGTCGCTAGGCCAGAAAGCCATCATGTCTGAATTGTTAGCGGACTTGCGGGTCACGATTTTGGCATTTAGCCCGGACGCCAATTTAATCAGGTCGGATGCCGATTGCAAGGGGGCTCGCAGCACGGTCACGCTTTCAGATACGCCTACTGGTCTGTTAATTCCAAAATATTTGTTTGCATTGTCTTTTAAGTGGTGCTCGACTTTCATGCCAAAATCGTCTGCGGCGATTGCACCTCCAGACACTATCAGGCCTATAGCCAAAGCAACTAGTGATTTGTTCATTGTATGTTCTCCTGGGTTTATGTTTTTTAGTCAGGCTAATGATTGAAGCTACTAACCCAGGAAATGCACTATATAGGCCTCTTATTAACAACTGGTTACA
>JAYVGW010000020.1:0-15464 GCA_043771735.1 Methyloglobulus sp. | reverse complement strand
TGTTTCGCCATGCGCGCCGCCACGTCAACTAACCGTGCCGTCCGTCTGGCATCCCCAAGGTCGCTCCCGCCAAAAAGCTGTTGTGACCACCCTAGTTCGTCTATTGGAATCATGCTTGCTGAAAACCCTATGTTTATTTATAGGGTTATAGTTTATTTCTAAAGCAAAATGTGATCAAGAGACAGTAACGTGAGGGGTTCAGTTTTAAGGATGCATACGTCAAATTCAGGTATTGCGGCTTGGGCAAGCACTGGATAAAGCCGGTCTTCTTCGATTAGATAAGCCAGATTCGCTGTCCGTGTCACATGGCAGTTGGTGGCGATTATATTGGGCGCAATCAACACACCTGAGCCGATGCTTTGTTTGCCGTTTGCTGAAAGCGCCTGTATTTTTACCGTGCTGCGGCTGAGTTCAATTGCGTTAGGCTTATTGCTGTGGGAGCAACTTAAAATGAATAGCCCCATACCAAGGCTTGCTAATATTTTTATTTTCATGGCGGATTATATCCTCTGGGACACAAGCAAGGCGCGGAAATAATTTTCTTATCTTAATATTCAGTTTGATATTCAATGTGTTGCGCGTCCAATCTGCCTTGTGTCTGCGCTACTGCTCGGTTCTATCTATTAAAGCATCTTTTTGTTCTATTTCTTCTTCCTGCTCAGGGCTTTCCGCTTTCAACAATTCGACAATAAGCTCAATGTGCGCCTGAAATTGAGGGATCACAGGAATTTTCCATTCTTTCCCGACGATATGGGAGAGCAGGTTATTCAACCAGGGTCGGTTTGATTTGGCCTCTTGGACGATTAATCTGTGGGAATTCTCATCGCTGACGACGGCAAAGCCTTCCACCCAAACCTCAATCATTTCTGTTTCACCGTACAGCGTTGTTTGTACGTAGACTTTGCGGGTGTCGAGGTCGAGGCTGAAATCCGTCAATTCTGCGATGCCTTTAAGCACTATATTTGCCACCCATACAATCATCTTGTTGGGGGTCCATTTTATGGCGGTTTTTAATAAACTGGTTTTAAGACTCACAATTGCCTTCTTTGGGTGCAGGGTAAAGATTATAATCTTAACCGTTATTTGCTTTGTTCGGTACGCACAACCTAAAAAATGTTAGCCCTGGCTTGGTTTTAGTTTGTCGGCACTATGCAAAGAATCTGTTGCTTATCGAAATTCCATGGGTGTACGCCCTTGTTTTTCATTAAGATAATTTTACTTTAAATCACCCAAAATAATCGTTATGAATAAAATTTTTGCCATTATCGTCCTGCTTTTCATTGTCACAGGCTGCCATTTTCAAAAACCAGGCTATTTGAAAATGCTAAGTTCGGCTGAGTTACACCAAGCCATGCAACAGGAAGATATTTTCCTGGTTGATGTGCACACGCCAGAGCAACGGCATATTAAGGGCACGGATGTTTTTATCCCCTATAACGAGGTGGATAAACACCTAGACCAGCTGCCGAAAGATAAAAACACCCCTATTTATCTATACTGCGAAGGTGGGCCGATGGGAAATGCGGCCGCAAGGACGCTGTATGACTTAGGTTATGGCAACTTAATCAATCTCGACGGGGGCGCAAGTGCCTGGAAAAAAGCCGGCTTTGAATTTGAATAAGCGGCTGGGTTGATGCAACTTTTTTACAGCTTTGTATCTATGGCCCACGCTTCTAACTTAACAATCTTCTTCAAATATGTGAGGAAATAACCATGTCAAAAACCCACGGCTATGCCGCCTACAATGCAAACGATGCCTTAGTGCCTTTCAGTTTTGAACGCCGTGATCCAGGAATTAACGATGTTCAAATTGAGATCCTGTATTGTGGTGTTTGCCATTCCGACATCCATCAAGTACGAAATGAATGGGGTAATGCCCGTTTTCCTATGGTTCCAGGTCACGAAATTATTGGAAAAGTGACTGCAATAGGCAGTCAAGTCACTGGCTTTAGCATAGGCGAGACGGTCGGCATAGGTTGTCTGATCGATTCTTGCCGCTTATGTACAGATTGCGCTGATAACCTTGAACAATTTTGTAATTCGGCAACGTTTACTTACAACTCAGCCGATAATATCTCAGGTGGCAATACTTATGGTGGTTATTCTTCGCAAATTGTCGTCGATCAACATTTTGTGCTGCATATTTCCGATAAGCTTGATCCTGCCGCCGCCGCGCCGTTGCTATGCGCTGGCATTACCACGTATTCGCCGTTAAAACATTGGCGAGTAGGGAAGGGCTGTAAGGTCGGTATTGTGGGCTTAGGCGGACTAGGGCACATGGGCGTTAAATTTGCCCGTGCAATGGGGGCGCATGTCGTGCTGTTCACCACCTCAGCCAACAAAGTGGACGACGCCATCCGGCTGGGTGCACATGAAGTCGTGATTTCCAAAGACGCTGAAGCCATGCAACAACACCGGCTCAGTTTTGATTTCATCCTGAACACGGTCGCCGCCGCCCATGACCTGGACAGCTTTACCGACTTGCTCAAACGCGACGGCACACTGTGCATGGTCGGCATACCCGACCATCCCCACCCATCACCCGCAATCGGCAATCTGGTCTTCAAACGCCGCCAAATTGCCGGATCGTTAATCGGAGGATTAAATGAAACCCAGGAAATGCTGGATTTCTGCGCCGAGCATAACATCGTCTCAGAGATAGAAATCATCCCCATCCAACAGATCAACCAAGCCTACGAGCGGATGATGAAAAGTGATGTGAAGTATCGGTTTGTTATTGATTTGGCTAGTCTTAAGGCTGGCTCCGCATCGCAGCATGACTGAAGTTATTGGAATCGACCACGTCTATATCGCAGTCTCCGATCTTGAGCGCTCGGAGGTTTTCTACGATAAGGTGTTGTTAGACGCGCTAGGCTTTCACAAGAACAAGTTCACGTTGGATGGCGATCCTCATATTCAATATTTCAATCGCCATTTTGGATATGTCCTTCGTCCCTCACGCACTCAAACTACACATGATAGCTACGCTGCTGGGCTGCATCATTTCTGCTTCCGCGTTAATTCAGCGGACGAAGTCAAAGCTGTAGCCGTTCAGCTTCTAGGTGTTGGCATTAGCGCATCTGAGGCAAAAATCTACCCGCAATATGCGCCTGACTATTGGGCAACTTTCTTCACTGATCCCGATGGCATTTGTCTCGAAGTTACAAACTACCGACTGGAGCGTCGAGAACGCCATGATAATTGGTAATCAATCCTTCACCCAACTATCCCTCAATGTCACCGTCCGGTTGAATACCAGCTTGCTTTTCACGCTGTCGATGGCATCAAAACAAAAATAGCCCGTCCGTTCAAATTGGTAACGGCCATCGGCTGTGGCTTTGCCAAGGCTGGTTTCAACACGGCAGTCCTTAAGAATCTGTAATGAATTCGGATTTAATGCGTCCAGGAAATTTTCTTCATTGTCTGGATTGGGTACGGTAAATAGGCGGTCATATAAACGGATTTCGGCGGGCAGGGCATGTGGCTCGGACACCCAATGGATAACGCCTTTAACCTTGCGGCCTTCGGGGTTTTTGCCCAACGTATCGGGGTCGTAGGTGCAACGTAATTCGATGATATTGCCGTTAGCATCTTTAACGACTTCATTGCATTGAATGACATAAGCGCCGCGCAACCTGACTTCACCGCCTTCCACCAAGCGTTTAAACTTAGGCGGCGGTATTTTGGCAAAATCATCCTGTTCAATCAGGATAACTTTGCTGAAAGGGACGTCGCGGTTGCCGAGTTCCGGCTTTTGTGGATGGTTGCTGATGACGAGTTGTTCAGTTTTATCGTCGGGATAATTGTCGATTACCAATCGTAACGGGTTCAATACCGCCATCGCCCGTGGCGAGTTTTCATTCAGGTCTTCCCTAATGCAGTATTCCAGCACCGACATTTCGATCCAGGAGTTTTGTTTGGTCAGGCCGATGCGTTCGCAAAAATCACGGATTGCTTTGGGCGTAACGCCTGCCCGTCGCAGTCCGGCAATGGTCGGCATACGGGGGTCATCCCAGCCGTTGACGTGTTTTTCAGTCACCAATTGGTTGAGTTTGCGCTTGCTGACGATGGTGTATTCCAGTTGCAGACGGGCAAATTCGATCTGCTGCGGGTGGCAGGGTGTGTTGAGTTGTTCCAATACCCAATCGTACAGTGGGCGGTGGTCTTCAAACTCCAGGGTGCATAAAGAGTGGGTAATGCCTTCCAGTGCGTCGGAAATACAGTGGGTGTAATCGTACATGGGGTAGATGCACCAGGCATCGCCGGTACGGTGGTGATGGACACGGCGAATCCGGTAAATGGCAGGATCGCGCATATTGATATTGGGCGATGCCATGTCGATTTTGGCACGTAGCACATATTGCCCATCGGCAAATTCGCCTGCCTTCATGCGCCTGAATAAGTCGAGATTGTCTTCGATAGATCGGTTGCGGTCTGGACTTTCCTTGCCGGGTTCGGTCAATGTGCCACGATAAGCCCTGATTTGTTCAGCCGACAAGCTGTCAACATAAGCCTGGCCTTGCTTGATGAGTTGCTCGGCGTATTGATACAGTTGCTCAAAATAATCAGAGGCGTGATACAAACCGTTCCAGTTAAATCCCAGCCACTTCACATCCCGCTCGATGGATTCCATGTATTCGACACTTTCTTTTTCAGGATTGGTGTCGTCAAACCTGAGATTACAAGTGCCGTTGTTTTCGGCGGCAATCCCAAAATTCAAACAAATGGACTTAGCATGACCGATATGCAGATAGCCATTGGGTTCGGGCGGAAAGCGGGTGGCGACTTTGCCATTATATTTATTGGTTTTGAGATCATCAGCGACAATATGACGAATGAAATTGGCCGGGGTTTGCGTATCGGTAATGGACATGGATTCTAAGTGTTGGTATAGGTTATCTGCAAGAATACCTGATAAGCTTGCTGCGTCAGATTTTTAATGGCATTCGGCGGGAATACTACTGGATTTGACTATTTCAGTAAAGATGGGGTATTTAGGATTTAATCTGGCTTCCTGGTAGTGTAGTCCTTACGTTATGCTATTAATATCAATACGAGAGTAACACCTTATGAAACAAACAACTTGGTATTCAAGGTTTGCCAAAGCTTCTTCGCGGTTTTGTGGTAGGCCTATCGTATTTGCCCTAGCCGTCGGAACAATCCTGGTCTGGATAATCACAGGGCCTATGTTCAATTACAGCAATACCTGGCAATTGGTGATCAATACAGCGACGACGATTATTACGTTCCTGATGGTTTTTCTCATTCAAAGCACCCAAAACCGCGATACGGAAGCCATTCAAATCAAATTGGACGAGTTAATCAGGGCGACCAAAGGGGCGCATAACGCCTTGTTGGACATTGAGGAACTTGAAGAAATCCACCTCGACGCATTTCGCGCAAAATATGAGGCACTGGCAGAATTGGCCAGGGAAAATACGGAAAATGGTATTTTAGATACGGATACGCCGGATACGGATAATTAGCATTAAGCCATGGGTCAATTTCAGTCGATTGCAGCGTATGCCTTTTAACCATTTCTGATTGCGTTATACTACGCCCTTAAGAAATAAAAAACGGAGAGAGTGCTATGCAAACGGCTAAACAAGCGGCCAAGACGCTGATCGACCAAGTGCCAGACCAGGCCAGTTGGGACGACATCATGTATGAGCTTTACGTGAAGCAGAAGCTGGAAAAAGGCCTTAAGGCAGTCGCCGATGACCGCATCGTGTCCCATGAGGTCGCGAAGCGGCGGCTATTGGGCAATGCGGGTTAAATGGACAGAACCCGCACTGGAAGACCTAGCGGGAATCCAGGCCTATATCGCCAAGGATTCCCCATATTACGCCAAGCAGTTTATCGAACGCATTTTTGAAGCGGCAGAAACGCTGGACGGTTTTCCGGAACTGGGACGTAAAGTGCCGGAAGCCGGGGACACTGAAAACATCAGGGAATTGCTGTTCCAAAGCTACCGCATTATCTACCTGTACCAAACCGACCATGTTTACATTCTGGCGGTGATCCACGGCAGCCGAGACTTGCAAGGCATGGAATGCAAGCCTTGGGCGGTGGGGTAATTGCCTCAAATCAAGAATCAAAATCTGAAAAAAATAGGGTCATAAAAATCAATTTACTTTCTCACCCCATTGATTTGCCATTTCCAAAGAATTGTCCAGTTACAACGGCGGTTGCCGAGATCCAGTAAGATTGATCTGCACCCTATCCCCAACTGACAAAACACCTAAGCCATCATGTAAGGCATTTTGCCCAAAATAGACTTTATTCTCCCATTTTCTGAGGCGGTTAAGCGTGGTAAGTGGCTCTTTGCCCGTTTTGCCCGTTGCGGGGTCAATAGTTGGTACAGAACAGCGCGAACAAGGTTTAGGTAAACGAAAGCCGATAGTGCCGATGGTAATTTGCCGCCAAAAATCTTCAGCAAAAGCATCACAGCCCGAAATTACCAAATTGGGACGAAAGCGAGCCATAACTAAATCAAGCTGCATGGCTTGATTCAATGCAGCCAGCGAGTTTTCAGAAACCAGCAGGAAAGGAAAGCCATCCGAAAGGGCGGTTTGGTCTTCGGGCTTGGCAAAGTTAGGGTTGACGGGGCGCATTGCCGTATCCGGCAGGTAAACCAGCCGGCATTCCACAGCCAGAAAACGGCTAAACCATTGATCCGCCTCAGTCGATATGGCTATTGTATCTACCTGGTCGTGCCAGATCGTGCTATTGATAATGTCCCCCGTCGTAGGCGCTGGCGACAGGGACAAATTATCCATGCCGGGTGCGGAAAGCACTAGCTTTTCGTCAGCAAACGCTGTTTTGATTAAAGCCATCCTGGGCAAACGCCGTTGGCTGAGGGATTGCCGTTCAGCATCGACCAGCATCCATTTTCTATCGTACATAAAGCCGGTTTCGACCACAGGCCAGCTTGATACGCGGATGCCGGTGAGGGATTTGACCGGATAGATATAAATGTCGCTGAGTATAAGGTTTGACATTTTGGGTTAGCTTTCAATCGGCGAGGGAGCGGATAGACTAAAATGCAGGTTTAAAGCATGTAGAATGGGGGTAAGTTTTATGTAAACGACAATCTACGCTGTGTCGCCAATAGTTTGTCGGCCAATTTGTTGTTGGTCTTGTCGAATTTTATGCCGTAGATAGTGGCATTATTCTCTGCTTTACGTACCACTTTGCCCGGTATTTTAAATTCTTTGAAGTCAGCAAAGCGTATCGTCAAAAACACGGGTTTGTTGATGGACAATTTTAGGTCTGTCGCAATCATTACGCCCCTGCTGCTGATGTCAACCAGTTTTACCGAGCTATCCTGGTTTGCCCCAAAGTTAAAATTAAATAGGCCGATTTTGCGTAGGGTAACGCCAATATCCTTCCTGACATAACGGATACCCATGCGTCTATTGACCTTAAATGGCGCAGACACGCTACTCTTAGACCAGTGTTGGTCAGGTGGCTTTGTTGAGTTAGTAGGTTTCGGCATGAATGTTAAAAGCGTTTTGTGGCAATAAATTTAGGGTAAGTATTGACCCTAACAGGATATTATTCAAATGTTAAGACAAGATTTAGGGTGATTATAATAAAAAAATTTTCCTAATCCGTTAGAATAAATGACATTTATTAATTATTGCTTACCCTTAAAAATGCGATCGACTAAAATGTTACCTCGAATAGGTTTGATTTTTTTCATTTTTTTTCAGACAGTTGCTTCAAATTCCTTGTTTGCGAAAGGTAAGCAAGCCGTCAAAATTGCTTACCTGACACAAACGCAAAAAACACGCCCCACCTTATCTAACCTTGATCCTGTTATCGAAAACAAAGGTATTTTAGGTGCCGAGCTGGCGATTGAGGATAACAACACAACAGGCCAATACACCAAGCAGCAATTTTCCTTGGAGAAGTTTATCGTGCCGATGGATGGTAATATTATCGACACATTTAACCAGAAAATCGCCAAAAAATATGCTTATGTCGTCACGAATTTAACGCCCGAATTAACCAACACAGTCGCTGATTTAGCGCAGGCGCAGGATGTTTTGCTGTTAGATGTCGCAACAACCGATGACGCGCTGCGTAACAAGGAATGTCGGACAAATGTGCTGCACCTGATGCCTAGCCGTGCCATGCGTACTGATGCGCTGGCACAATACATGATGAAAAAACGCTGGACGAAGTGGTTTCTGGTGATAGGTGCGGCTGAGGAAGATAAGCTTTATGCCGAAGCCATAAAGCGCTCTGCCAAAAAATTCAACATGAAGGTAGTCCAGGAAAAAACCTGGGAACACACTTACGATGCTAGGCGAACGGCACAATCCGATGTCGCTGTTTTTACCCAGATTGATGAGGATTACGACGTATTGGTCGTTGCCGATGAGCAAGGTCAGTTCGGCGAATACCTGGATTATCGCACCTGGATTCCACGGCCTGTCATTGGTACGCAAGGCTTGGTGGCGACTTCCTGGCATCGGGCGCATGAACAATGGGGCGCTACCCAGATTCAAAACCGCTTCAAAGAAAGGGCAGGGCGCTGGATGGAAGAACAGGATTATGGTGCTTATTTGGCGGTACGTGCGATTGGTGAGGCGGCAACCCGTACGAAATCCAGTGAACTGAAACCGATTAAAGATTACTTATTAAGCGATCAGTTTGCTTTGCAAGGTTATAAGGGAACGTCTTTATCATTTCGGTCTTGGGATCATCAATTACGTCAGCCCGTGTTGCTGGCTGCACCTCGGTCTTTGGTCGCTGTTGCACCCATTGAAGGCTTTCTGCATCCCAAAACTGAACTGGATACCTTAGGATACGATCAGCCGGAAACAGGCTGTCAATGGAGTAAAGGGAAATGAATAAGCATATTTTAAGTGGCGCTCTAATGGTGCTATTGACGGCTTCGACACAAGCAGAAACTGTATTCGTCACCTTGGAAAAAGACAATGCTTTGGCTATAGTCGATCCAATAGAAGGTGAGCTGATAAAAACCGTTGAGGTTGGCCAGCGGCCTAGGGGGATTGCTATCAGCCCTGATAACAAGGTGCTGTACATTGCCGCCAGCGACGACAATATCATCAAAATGATCGACACTGAAACCTTGAAAGAAATGGGGACATTGCCGTCCGGCGACGATCCAGAAACGTTCGCGCTCAATCCCAAAGGTGACATGCTCTATATCTCAAATGAGGATGACAGCAGAGTCACGGTGATGGACATCGCCAAGAAAAAGGTCATCAAGCAAATTCAAGTGGGCGTAGAGCCTGAGGGTATTACTGTAAGCCCCGATAGCCGTTGGGTTGTCAGCGCATCTGAAACGACCAATATGCTGCATTGGATTGATGCCAAAACCAACGAAATCGTCGAAAACACCTTGGTCGATGCGCGTCCCCGTGCCGTTACATTTACGCCGGACAGTAAATTTGCCTGGGCAACATCCGAGATGGCGAGCAGTTTGTCGATTGTGGATGCCAGCACCAAACAGATCGTAAAGCGCATTACCTTTGAAATTCAGGGTGTGACCAAAGACAAGATACAACCGGTTGGCGTGGTTATCGACAAGGAAAACAAACGTGGTTATGTGGCTTTAGGCCCAGCCAACCGTGTTGCTGTTATTAATGCCAAAACTTACGAAGTCGAAAAGTATTTGTTGGTAGGGCAACGGGTATGGAATCTGGCGTTTTCGCCCGACCAAAAACGACTGTACACGACCAATGGCGTGAGCAACGACATTTCCATTGTTGATCTTGACAGCCAAACCGTGACCAAATCGCTCGGCGTGGGCAATTATCCCTGGGGCGTTGCCGTCAAACCATGACTCTAGCTTTGAACCAAACCGCCAGCCAAGTATCAGCCTTATCAATCGAAGACTTGAGCTTTTCTTACGGTGGCAAGAAAGCACTAGACCAAGTGGGTTTTGACATCCAATCCGGTGAATGTACCGTGTTACTTGGGCCTAATGGCGCAGGCAAAAGTACCCTGTTCGCCCTCATCACCCGATTGTACGATGCCCGCAGCGGACGTATCCAATTATGCGGGTATGACATCAAAAAGCAGACCGGCAAGGCTTTGGCTCGATTGGGCGTGGTCTTCCAACAATCCACCTTGGATATGGATCTGACGGTGATGCAAAACCTTAGTTACCACGCGGCCTTGCACGGCATGGGGGGTAAGCTCGCCAAACAGCGCATCCAGCAGGAATTGGAACGGCTCAACATGTACGACCGCCGTTTCGAGAAAATACGCCAGTTGAATGGCGGACACAGAAGAAGGGTGGAAATCGCCAGGGCTTTGTTGCATAAACCGTCCTTGTTGTTGCTGGATGAGCCTACGGTAGGCCTTGATGTACCCAGCCGCCAAGACATTGTCGAACACGTCCATCGTTTGGCTAAGGATGAGAACATTGCCGTACTATGGGCGAGCCATTTGATTGATGAGATTTATCCTGATGACCGCATTATTATGCTGCACAAAGGCCAAATCAAGGCGACCGGATCGGTTGATGAAGTCCTGCGACAAACGGGGGCGGCGGCCATTAAAGAGGCTTTCTATGCCTTGACACAAGGAGCGCAAGGATGAAGGCGCTGCATTACTGGCGTGCCATGTGGGGCATTATCTGGCGTGAATGCTGGCGCTTTGTGACCCAACGGGAACGCTTTGTGTCCGCTTTGGTAAGGCCGTTGGTCTGGTTGTTCATTTTTGCGGCCGGGTTCAGGTCGGCATTGGGATTGGCGATCAGCCCGCCGTATGAAACGTATATTTTGTACGAAGTCTATATCGTCCCGGGCTTATGCGGCATGATTCAATTGTTTAACGGGATGCAAAGCTCGCTGTCGATGGTGTATGACCGCGAAATGGGCAGTATGCGTATCTTGCTGACCTGTCCCTTGCCACGCTGGTTTTTGTTGTTGTCCAAGTTGCTGGCGGGTACGGCGGTCTCTATCTTGCAGGTTTACGTATTCCTGGGCATTGCCTGGTGTTATGACATCCGTCCGCCAGTGCAAGGATATGGCTGGATTTTGCCGGCTTTAGCCTTGTCAGGATTGATGTTAGGGGCATTGGGCTTGCTACTTTCATCGTTGATAAAACAACTGGAAAACTTCGCAGGCGTGATGAATTTCGTGATTTTCCCGATGTTTTTTATGTCCACGGCACTGTACCCATTATGGAAAATCAAGGAATCCAGTGCCATGCTGCACCGCCTTGCCCAGTACAACCCGTTTTCCCAAGCCGTTGAGTTGATTCGGTTTGCTTTGTATGGGCAGTTTAATCAACATGCCTTTACCTTCACGGCTACAGCTTTTATAGTATTTATGACGCTGGCAATCTTAGGTTATAATCCATCGAAGGGGATGATGACACGAAAAGGCGGGCCAGGATGAACCCTTGCCACGAAAAAATTCCTAAAAAAACCGAGGCATAAGTATTTTGATGGCAAAATTAAAAGGATCAACAATCATTACGGTGAATAGGTGAAAAACTCATTTTTTCTTGTTATTCCAACACAAGAAGCCCGGCCCGATAAGGTAAAAGCATTCGAACCAAAAGCTTTGGAGCAGTGGCTTTTTGAACTTCCCACTGCCAATCCCAGTTTGGCAACACGGTTGATCCAAGACTTTATTGTCGATTTTAATACGCTTAAAATGCCGTTTCAGGTACGGCTGGATGCGTTGGAGCAGATGCGTCCCAAGATCCTTATCATGGAAGATTATCTTCGTTCCAGGTTGATAAGGACAGCTTTCCCAAAAGAAGAAAATGACCTGAAAATCCATCAGGTTTTGACTTCAATAGAACGGGAATTCACCATTGGCTACTGGATGGTCCTTAAAGAACTCACCCACCGTCAAGCCAGTTGGTTCCAGGGAAAAAACCTGGCATTATCATTGCAGCGTTGCATAAAGGGATTGAGCGGCGTGGTCATAAGCCACTTCATCATGGGCTTGCCGATTCCTGACTGGGTTTGGATAGACTTGCATTCCCTGTTTAAGTTGAGCGTAAAATCAAAAAAAGAGGATGTAAAAGTACCTGACCCTAGCAACCATATCAATAAGGCAAGCAGCCCAGAGGAATGTTATCGCCAGGTGCTTTTGTTGTGCCTCAGCCGACCTACGGGGTTGATGCAAAAAGAAATCCATCTTGTCTATAGTTTTATTGAGACCTTGTTTCCCTTGTTTAACTTGAGCGCCCATTCCGTACCCGGTCAGGCTATGCAATATGCGATCATGACTGACGAGGATAAGCCGCCCTTCGCGCAAATTGAAATGAACACGGGAAGGGATTCGTCCACGCTTTATTTGGATTTCACTCGGCTATATAAGGCACTTGAGAAAAAGGACAAATTTATTAGCCAGACGGAAACTCGGTTTGCCTCGATCCATATGAAAAATAATGAGGAAAAGCCAACCACTGAATTGCTTGAATATCTTGAGCAAAGGTGGTCAGGGGTTGAGTTCCAGAAAGAGGCTGTTTTTGGTGATCGGCTAGACCGATTCCTTGCCATAGGCATGGCTGCTGCCCATAGCCTGCAAAGTCCCGAATTAAGCCAGGATAATAGTGATATTGAACAAGAAATCCTGGTGCATTCAGAATCTGACCGGTTGTTATTTTGTGTATTCAAAAACACCGGCATATTGTCAGTTGGAAATTTAGTCAGCTTCAGGAAAGCCGACAAGTCGTCAACACAGAAGCGTTCTTTAGCTGTCATCAACGAACTGATCGTAGTCAGGCAGAACGGTAAAATTAGCTTCGGGGTGAATCTCCTGGCAGCGCAATATTATTCTGTTTATTACACGATGGCAAATACGGCTGATGCCAGTTCCGGTAATAAAGGCCTGCTTTATAATGATGACGAACGGTTCGATGATGCGAGTTTTCTTGTGGTGGATAACTTCATGTTAAAAGAAGGCGACCTCATCAAAATGCTTATGAACCAGCAAAATATTTACCTCATTTTAAAGGGCAGGAGAAACGTTGGCCTAGGTTACTGGCAGTTTGAATGCCAGCGTATTGCTGCAAAAATTGATAAACCACAACCCAAAAAAGGCTATGACTTTATCTGATTTTGAATATAGGGCGACTTTTCCGTGTGGATAACACATAAATCACTTGAAAAGTTTTTGCATCGTGGTAAGTTGGTTCACTGAGTAGGCATGAGTCAAAGCAGGCTATGGCTTAAGTTAGATAAGCATAAGGCGATTATAAAGACGGTTTACTTGAATAAAATATTTGCAACAAAAGCCAGCTAATCAGCAATCGTAACATTTTGGGCAAAGTTTCATAATAAAAAAACTACAAACCATGAGGATGAAAAATGAGTAACGAAGAGAATGTAAATAAAACTGTAGGCTCGTTGAAAACTACCGTCGGCAACCAGATTGCTGCGATGATGAGTTTAAAGGAAAGCAATCCAAAAGCTTTCTATGGCATCCTTGCAGTAGTGGTTTTGCCGATACTTTTTATTATGATGAGTGGCGGCGGTAAGACCCCCAGTGTTTCCGGCCCTACCATTAAGGCATTGGCTATTGGCCAAAAGTACTCGTTGAAAAGCCCAAATACTGTCGATCCTAGCGCCAAGATCCGTCTCGTTCCAGTACCTGGCACGTTGGCAGCATACGATGATAGTGAAGAAGAAGACAGGAATGCACCTTGCCAACATATGGCCCAAGGGACTCCAGTTGAAGCGATGGAGTTTTCCGATTTTGGCGGAAAGAAAAATATGTTCGTAAAAGTTAAAGTTGTGGATGGTGAGTGTAAGGATAAAGACGGTTGGGTACTCGCAATAGATGTTCAATAACAGCAATTATAGATTGACACATAACCAAAAAAAATCGATAATTGCACAGATAACTTCTATTGCGGGAATAGCTCAGTGGTAGAGCACAACCTTGCCAAGGTTGGGGTCGCGAGTTCGAATCTCGTTTCCCGCTCCAATATCAAAAAAAGCCGCGACAGGTCGCGGCTTTTTTATTTCAGGATTTATCAATATAAAGGCTGCGTAGCAAAATGGTTATGCAGTGGCCTGCAAAGCCATCTACGCCGGTTCGATTCCGGCCGCAGCCTCCAATGAACGATTCAACGAGATACAAATAGGTGCTTAAACCCCCATACTGAAAGGCATGGCTGGTTTTTTATTGTCCAACTAAGTGCAGTAACATTCAATAGTATTCGATAATTAATGCAGTAACATTTTCAATAGTAGGTAAATTTTACTGTTACTGCGATTGGAGTTACTGCAATGGCTAAAGAATTACTGGAGGATGTTACGATCCGCAACGCAAAGCCCGACACCAAAGACAAGCGGTTTAATGACGGTAATGGGCTTGTACCTGCTCATTAAACCCAATGGGGCTAAGTGGTGGCGATTTGATTACTCCATCAAAGGCAAACGCAAAACCTTGTCATTAGGGGTTTATCCCGACACCGGACTCAAGCAAGCCAGAGAAAAGCTAGGCACTGCCAAACAACAGGTAGCGGATGGCATAGACCCAAGCGACACCCGAAAAGATACAAAAGCCGCCGATAAATTAGCCAAGGAAAACGAACGCCGCCTTGATGCCGGCCTAACCATCATTGACAGCTTTGCACATATCGCGGAGGAATGGGGGCAAAAGAAGGTAGAAACCTGGGACGACAAAAACAACCGTTCTAAGCGGATGCTGGAGCGCAATATCTTTCCTTGGTTGGGCAGCAAGCCGATAACCGAAATCCTGCCTAAAGATATTCTGGCTTGCTTAAGACGGGTTGAAGATAGGGGGACGATTGAAACCGCACACCGTACCTTGCAAATTTGTGGACAAGTTTTCCGTTACGCCGTGGCAACCGGGCGGGTTGACCGTGACATTACCCCCGATTTACGCGGCGCGTTGCCCGTAGCCAAAGGCGAACACTTTGCCGCCATAACCGAACCTAAACAGGCCGCAGAATTGCTAAGGGCAATAGACAGCTACCTGTTTAGTCCCACATATAGATGGTTAGGGTTGGCAAGAAAAATATCTGGTTTTTTATCGTACCACTGAAGCACAGCATCAAAGGGCGCTTTTCTCCCGATTGCACGAAGCTTCAGGTTGAAGTTGTAGTTTAACAGACAGTGGTATAGATGAGCCTTTAGCTCGCCTACACTGTCATAATGAAAGCGTTTAGTCGTGTTGGCCTTGACCTTTTTGTTCATGGCTTCAACCATGCCGTTAGTCCACGGATGCTTGGCCAGGGTGGTGCGGTGTTCGATCTGCTTGTCTTTGCACAGGGCGGCAAACGGATGTTCCCTGTCTTTGGGCTTCTTTTTCAGGCAGGGGGTCATAGCTGAACTCCATGCCGTTGTCGGTGAGGATTTTCACGGCTTTGAAGGGGCATTCTGCCAGGGCGTCTTGGAGGAAGGCGGTGGCGGTGCCCATGCGCCTGTTGTCGTGTAGCTCCAGGTAAACATAGCGGGTGGCACGGTCAATGGCAACGAACAGGCAATGCTT
>JAYVGW010000019.1:0-11168 GCA_043771735.1 Methyloglobulus sp. | reverse complement strand
GACTAAAGAATTTTATTTTATCGTCAAGTCAGGGTAGTATTGTCGCAACACTACACTCTGGAAAAAACATGCCAAACCAAATTTTCAAAAAAAGCAAACCTACGCCAACCATTTGCACCCTCCCAGACTTAGGAATGGAAAAGCAGCACTTGATGGCTGATTTTCAACGTTATTACGGTCACAGGCTCGGTCGGGACGAGAATTGTAAATCCCTGCATTACGCTTACGAAGCCTTATCTTTGGCGATTAGCGACCGCTTGATTGAACGCTGGAAAAAAACTTACAACGCCTATAAGGAAAGCGACTGCAAACGCGCCAATTACTTGTCCATGGAATTCCTGATGGGACGTACGCTGAGCAATGCCATGATTAACTTAGGGTTAACGGATGTTACCACAAAAGCCTTGTATGACCTGGGGCTTGAAATGGAGGAGCTTATTGACAGTGAATTCGATGCCGGGCTCGGCAACGGCGGCCTAGGCCGGCTCGCCGCGTGCTTTATCGACAGCTGCGCCACCTTGCAATTGCCCGTTACCGGCTACGGCTTACGCTATGAATACGGCATGTTTTCACAATTAATCATCAATGGGGAGCAGGTCGAAAAGCCCGACCATTGGCTACGAAACGGCAACGTTTGGGAAATTGAACGCTTTGAGTACAAGCAAGTCATTAAATTCGGCGGCCATACTGAAACCCATATCGACGAACGTGGAAAAAAGCGGGTGATCTGGACTGACACCCACGACGTGCTGGCGGTACCTTTTGACACGCCTATCCCTGGATTCCGCAACGGCACCGTCAACACCTTGCGGTTATGGAAAGCCGAGGCGAGCGAAGAGTTTAATTTGCAAGAATTCAATGAAGGCGATTATGCCGAGGCGGTCGCCGCAAAAAATAGCGCCGAGAACATCACGATGGTGCTGTACCCCAACGATGCCAGCGAAAACGGCAAAGTCCTGCGCCTAAAGCAACAGTACCTACTGGCCTCTGCAAGCTTGCAGGATGTTACCGCAATCTGGGTCGGGCGGCATGGCAATGATTTTTCCGAGTTCGCCGACAAAAACTGCTTCCAGCTCAATGACACGCACCCCAGCATAGCGGTGGCCGAGCTGATGCGCTTGCTGATGGACATACATGGCCTGGATTGGGACCATGCCTGGGCAATCACCAAAAAGACCATGGCTTATACCAACCACACCTTGTTGCCGGAGGCGCTGGAGCGTTGGTCGGTCAACCTGTTCAAGCAGCTATTGCCACGTCTCTTGGAGATCATTTTTGAGATAAACGCCCATTTCCTCGCCGAGGTGTCCGCACACTGGCCAGGTGATAAGGACAGGCTCACCCGTATGTCCTTGATTGAAGAAGGCCCGGAGCAGCAAGTCAGGATGGCGTATCTGGCGATAGTCGGCAGCTATTCGGTCAACGGCGTTGCCGAACTGCATTCAAAGCTGTTGCAACAAGGGCTATTCCATGACTTCTACCAACTTTGGCCGAAAAAATTCAACAACAAGACCAATGGCGTTACGCCAAGGCGCTGGCTGGCATCGTGCAATCCAGAACTGGCGGCTTTAATCACCGAAACCATCGGTGATGGCTGGCTGACCGACCTATCCTTGTTGAAAAAACTTGCACCTTTTGCCGACGACAAGGCTTTCCGTGACCGCTGGCGGCAAATTAAGCAAAACGCAAAACAAAAGCTGGTTGAACTAAAAAAACAAGAACACGATGTTGACCTGGATGTTAACGCTTTGTTTGATATTCAGGTCAAACGCATCCATGAATACAAGCGCCAACTGCTGAATGTGCTGCATGTGATCCATCTTTACGACCGCATCAAGCGCGGCGATACCGCCAACTGGACGAATCGCTGTGTGCTGATCGGCGGCAAGGCTGCGCCGGGCTATTACATAGCGAAAAAAATCATCAAGTTGATCAACAATGTCGGTGATGTCATCAACCAAGACCCCGATGTTGGCGACAAGCTTAAGTTGATTTTCCTCCCCAATTACCGCGTTTCTGCGATGGAAGTCATTTGCCCTGGCGCTGACCTTTCCGAGCAAATTTCGACCGCCGGCAAAGAAGCATCCGGCACCGGCAACATGAAATTCATGATGAATGGCGCACTTACCATCGGTACGCTGGACGGCGCTAATATCGAGATTCGCGAGGAAGTCGGCGACGAGAATTTCTTCCTCTTCGGCTTGACCGAAGAACAGGTTGAAGCCAGCCGCTATCACTATGATCCGATTTCTATCATCGAGCAGGACGAAGACCTTAAACGCGTGATGAACTTGCTCGAATGGCAGCATTTTAGCCAATTTGAACCAGGTATTTTTGATGCCTTGATAGGGTCAATGAAAAGCCCTCACGACCCGTGGGTGACCATCGCCGATTTCCGCAGTTTTGTCGATGCCCAAAAACGCGTCGAGTCCGCTTACCAAGACACCGAACGTTGGACGCGCATGAGCATCCTCAACTGTGCCGCTAGCGGAAAATTTTCCACTGACCGGACGATCACTGAATACAACAACGACATTTGGAACCTGACTCCTGTCGAGTGCGAAAACTGCCTGTAATGTTGCATACCAAAGGGGGCCCTATTATAGGTTCGGCCTTAAGCCTTAACTCCCGTTCGCCTTGTGCCTGTCGTAAGGCGCGTGTGCTTTGACAAGCACGAACGGTTCAAACATTAAAAGGCCGAATCTATAGCCCTCTCCCTCTGGGAGGGGGCTTTTTGAACCCTTTTTAGTTTTCCAATATGAACTTGGGGGCTCTTCATTGCTGGCATTCTTGAATTTCAATTCCCATTCCTGTACAGATGATGTATAAGTGCCTATTGAATAAATGAAAACTTGCTATATTATCGCTGTACTCATTGCTTATCCCGATGCAATTCAATACGTTATAATCGCCCATTAAATTGCACTAATCACTCATCAGATTTTAGCAAATCAAGATAAACAAAAGCCTTTGCAGTAACCATTTATTTCTCAAAACATTTGGTCAAAGCTAAATTCAAAACGAGGCAAGAAATGATAATAAACAGCAGCCGCATCCTGATTGTCGATGACGTAATCGACAATATCAGGGTCGCCATGAACATACTGAAAGAAGATGGCTATGAGTTCTCGTTTGCTCATAATGGCTCAGAGGCTTTACGCTTAATCTCCGCTGATACCGAAGCGTTCGACTTGATTTTATTGGATATCATGATGCCGGGCGTTAATGGTTTTGAGGTGTGCGGAAAATTAAAAGAAAACGCCAAAACTGCGGATATCCCGATCATTTTTTTAACTGCAAAGGTCGATGTCGATGCCATCACCAAAGGTTTTGAACTGGGCGGCGTTGATTACATCACCAAACCCTTTCACGCGAACGAACTGTTGGCGAGAGTGAAAACCCATTTAGAGCTTTTCCAGGCCAAGCAACTGTTAAAGCAACATAATCTTTATCTTAAGACCAAAGTAACGTTTGAACGCCGACGCCTGCTGTCCGAATTGGAGGATAGCCAAAAAGAAATGATTTTTATCCTGGCCGAATTGATGGAAGCCACGTCGGACGAAACGGGCAAACATATCAAGCGCATAGCGGAAAGCTCGGCCTTGATGGCTAAATACCACCCTGCCCTAAGCGAAGATGATGAAGACACGCTTTATCACGCGTCGCCGATGCACGATATTGGCAAAATGACCATTCCAGGGGAAATCTTGCACAAACCAGGCTTGTACACCGAGGATGAGTTTTGCATTATGAAGAAACACACCTCGAATGCTTATGCGTTGTTGTCAGGTTCTGAACGTAAATTGATTAAGGCGGCCGCCATTATCGCCCATGAACACCATGAAAAATGGAATGGCAATGGTTATCCACGCGGACTAAAAGGCTCGGAAATTCATATCTACGGGCGTATTGTGGCCTTGGTGGATGTCTTCGATGCGTTAACCCATAAACGCCAATACAAGGAGGCTTGGGCAATCGACGATGCAGTCAAATACATTATCGACCACCGCGAAACCCAGTTCGACCCAGAACTGGTCGATATTTTTGAAACCCATCTGGATGAATTCATTGCCATCGCAAAATCTAACTAAATCGCGCTAAACTGATTCAAATGGCTGGTCATTTCCCATTTACGTTCAGCTATCGCAGGACTATTTTTAATTTTGTTGGGACAAGGGCGTTAAGATTCTGTGCTTCGCTAACTGTCATTGTCATTTTTTGCTCAACAACGCTACTTACTGGCGAACAATCCTCAAAACTAGACCCCACAAGCATTCAGCTAAAGCAGCACGCGTTACAGCTTGCTGATAGCAACGCTGTTGGCAATAACTCTCCTTACACCCTAAAACCCGACCATGATGTAGCCGTAACTTTAACAACCGAGGAAAAGGCCTGGATTCACGACCATCCGGTAGTTCTTTACGGTGCCGAAACAGATTGGCCGCCCTTCGATTTTGTTGACCATGAAGGCAAGCACTTAGGTTTCAGCAGCGATATGCTGCAATTGATTGGCAAACACAGCGGCCTAAGCTTTCAGCCGGAAGTTGACACGTGGGGTGCGCTTCTGAAGAAAGTCAAAGCGAAGAAAATAGATGTTTTGCCGGCAATTTTTGAAACTGAAGAAAGGAAGCCTTATTTAAATTTTACTCAGTCCTATCAACAGATACTGCCTTATTTTTTTATTAATGCTGCCGTTTCTGCCACAACTCTTGAGGACTTGAATGGCAAAACAATTGCAATTCCCAAAGACTTTGCACAAGTCAAAAAAGTCAAACAACAGTTCCCGAAACTAAGGCTTTTAGAAACTGAAACCTTAATGGGCGCAATTCAGGCGGTTATCGAAAGAAAAGCCGATGTCATCCTTGAGACTTATCCGGTAATAAATTACGTGTTGAAGCAAAACGGGATAACCTCAATCCGCCCTTTCAAACCGATAGCTCTTGGCGATACATGGGAATTGAGGATGGCTGTCCGAAAAGACATGCCCCTATTGCATTCGATCATAAATAAAACAATGGCCACCATTCCGGCTAAAGAAAAACAACAGCTTACCGATAAATGGCTAGGCTATCTGGAAAATCAAGATGACCGGCAGTTTCAGTTGACTAACCCTGAGCGGCAATGGCTGGCCGCACATCCGGTCATCCGTTTTACCGGCGATCCCAACTGGTTACCTTATGAGGCTTTCGACAGCAAAGGCCGCTATGTTGGTATGGTTGCTGACTATTTACGCGTGCTTGAAAAAAAACTGCCGATCAAATTTGACATTGTACCGACCAAAACATGGAATGAATCCGTAAACTTAGTTAAGCGCAATGAAGTGGATGTGTTGTCGGCAACCATTGATTACCCTGACTTGCAAACCGATTTAGACTTCACCCAGGCGTATTTGTCCAGCCCCATTGTCATCGTCATGCGTAACCAGGAAGATTATGTCGATACGATAGATGAAATCAAACATCGCCGCATCGCCGTGTTAAAAGATTACGGCTATAACGTTATCATTTTCCACAACTATCCGAATATCAAATTTTCCGAATTTGATACCGTAGACGAAGGCTTGACGGCAGTGTCCACCGGCAAAGTCGATGCCCTGCTCAGTACGTTGGCGCAAGCGACTTACCACATTTCCAACCTTGGCATGAATAATGTCAGGGTAGTCGGCAAAACCGAGTTCACCACCCATGTCGGCTTAGGTGTACGTAAAGAGTTGTCCCCCTTAGTGCTATTGCTCAACCGTGCCTTGAACAACATCAGCGCAAAAGAAAAGGAAGCGATTAGCGACCAATGGGGCAAAGACCGTTTTGTCACCAAGACCAATTACCAACTTATCGCAAAAATAGTGGCTGGCTTTCTGCTGTTACTGCTACTTGCATTTTTTTGGAATCGTCGGCTCACCAAAGAAATTAATCGCCGCAAACAAAGCGAACAACAAGTGATGCAGTTAAATCAACGTCTTGCATTGGCGACCAGCGTTGCATCCTTTGGTGTTTGGGAATTAGATTTGCAAGGACAGTCGCGTTTTGTTTTTGACGACAAGATGTATGAAATATACGGCATTACCGAAAAGCGACAACTCTCTTGGGATGAATGGCTACAGTATGTACACAGTGATGATCATGCCCTAATCGAACAATCCCTTGCCAAACTCAATGCCCAGGGCGGTGAATTGCATATTGAATTCCGTATCATTCGGCCTGACGGAAGTATCCGAAATATCTACAGTGGCTCCTTCGGCACTCTAGTCAATGACAAGTTGACCAACATAACCGGCGTTAATTGGGACATAACCGCTCGCAAAAAAATCGAACTTGATTTGGAAAAAGCCAAACTACAGGCTGAAAAAGCCACCCTGGCTAAATCACAGTTTCTTGCCAATATGAGCCATGAGATCCGTACCCCGCTCAATGCGATTATCGGCTTTACCGAACTGCTCAATGAACAAGTTAAAGACAGCAAACTGCAATCGTTTGTCAAAACCATCCAAACTGCTGGGCATAGCTTGCTTACGCTCATCAACGATATTTTGGATTTATCGAAAATCGACGCGGGCAAAATGCGGATCGAAAAAAAAGCATGCAATCCGCATAACTTATTTCATGAATTAGGGCAGATATTCATGATTAGCATCAAGGAAAAGAAATTGGACTTCATCCTCGATATTGATCAAAAAATTCCGGAAAACCTGATCCTGGATGCCACCCGCCTGCGGCAAATCTTGTTTAACCTGATCGGCAATGCAGTCAAGTTTACCGAAAACGGCCATATTTGCTTACGCGCCAGGACAGGCAATGAAGACGCCATTCGCAGCAAGCTGGATTTATACATTGATGTCAAAGATACCGGTATTGGCATTTCAAAAAACCAGCAAGCATTGATCTTTAAGGACTTCGAGCAGTTGGAAGGCCAAGATGTCAGCAAATATGGCGGCACGGGATTGGGGCTATCTATCAGCAAACGCTTAACCGAATTGATGGGCGGCGAGATTTCCTTAGTCAGCGAACCGAATTCCGGCTCTACCTTCACCGTTCATTTAAAGGATGTAGATGTTTCCTCGATTGCCTTGGAACCTGAAGCCATTAAATCAAGCAAACGGATACACTTTCATCCCGCCAACGTGCTGGTAGTTGATGACATTGAAGATAACCGCAATTTGCTAAAGGAATGTTTTGCCGGCACCCAATTGACGGTATCGGATGTCAACAATGGCCTCGAAGCTATCAATGCAGTTAAACAAGGCAATATAGACATGGTATTGATGGATATTCGTATGCCCATCATGGATGGCTACCAAGCATCTGAACAAATCAAGGCCTTCTCAAATATGCCGATTATTTCCCTGACCGCATCAGTGATGGAAGACGATTATGAACGTGCCAAAAATAGCCATTTTGACGGCTACTTAAGAAAGCCGGTACTAAAAGCCGATTTGATAACAGAACTAATGCGGTTTTTGCCTTTTGAAGCTGTCGAAGAAGCAACTGTTACTGAAAATGCACTGCTGTTGACTAAAGCAGAGTTGCTTACATTACCCAACGCCATCAAAGAACTTGAAGAAATGTCCAAAATATGTGGGCAAATCTCAAAAAATAACAATATGTCGGAAATTAAAACATTTGCGGATACCGTGTTGATGATTGGTGCTAGCAATGAAATCTCTGTTGTCACAGCTTATGCCACGCAACTTCACACTGAGATTGACTGTTTCGACATTATCTCCATTAAACATTCCTTGGATATATTCCCTGCCCTGCTGGTGCAATTACAGGACTATAATCGCCAGTTATCATAAGGCTAGTTGAAGCATCTTCCGTACAGTCCTTTCGACAAACCCAGAGCTTCCTTAATTTACGCTCGTTAATTACGATTACCACACCCAATCTTACAAACCAGTATGTTCCATATTGCCCTCTTTGAACCACAAGTGCCCCCCAACACGGGCAACATCATTCGCCTAGTTGCAAATAATGGCTGCTCCTTGCATCTAATCGAACCGATGGCTTTCGACCTGGAAGAAAAAAACCTGCGGCGCGCAGGCCTTGACTACCATGACCTCGCGAAGGTGACGAAATATGCCAATTACCTGGATTTTGCCACCGCAATGCAGGACAGGAGAATATTCGCCTGCACGACCAAGGGCGAGCAACACTACGATAAAATAACTTATCAGCCAGACGACGTATTACTGTTCGGCTCTGAAACGTCGGGCTTACCGTCAGTTGTCCTAGGCAGCATTGACCCTGCCAACCGCATCAGGATTCCGATGATGCCCAACAATAGAAGCCTTAATTTATCGAATGCCGCCGCCATAATCAGTTACGAGGCTTGGCGGCAACAAGGGTTTTATGGGGGTAAATAATGTTTTTAACAGAATCTCTAATAGTCCCTTCTCCCTTTGGGAGAGAGCTAGGATGAGGGATTTAACTGATTGATTTTAAACTCCATCATCCCAACCTTCTCGGCAACTGCTGAAGTACAGGATGTACTGAATGCAGCAAACGCAGGAACAGTTTGTCGTCCTGCGTTGCCAAGCCATATGGATGTGGTTGTGCAGGAGCACAATCCACCTACTACCCACATCCATGTAGGCATCCCCAGGGTGTGCGTATTCACAGATACCATCTCCGCAATTAAGCTTTGCTGGCACTGTCGTCAAATAAAGCCTTTTGCTACAAGCATAGGCGTTTATAATGTTTTTTCATTTTTTAATACGAGGACGATTAAGGTGCAAAAAATTCATATCCAAATTCTTTCAGCCATTTTTGCTATTGCCATAGGACTAACTATGTTTTCACTCGCCAATGCCGCATCCCCTGAAGAAAATAAAGCCGTCGGCGAAAAATTTCTTGCCGAAAACAGCAAAAAACCTAATATAAAAACCACTGCGAGCAGCTTACAGTACGAGGTATTGACCCCAGGCAAAGGCAAGGCCAACCCTGCTGCCAGCGATAATGTGACGGTACATTACAAGGGCACATCTATAGACGGTAAGGAATTTGACAGCTCATACAGTAGAGGCGAGCCTACCAGCTTCCCTTTAAATGGCGTAATCCCGGGTTGGACTGAAGGCGTTCAACTGATGACAGAAGGTGCAAAATACCGTTTCTATATTCCTTCCAATCTGGCTTATGGTGAGAACGGCACTAGAGGCGGCCCTATCGGTCCGAATGAAGCGCTGATTTTTGATGTCGAGCTTATCAAAATTAATTAATTATAGGGATTTCTAATAATCCCCTCTCCCATTGGGAGAGGGCTAGGGTGAGGGGTGTAAATAATTGATTTTAAAAGCCCTCACCACAACCTTCTCCCGAAGGGAGAAGGAGATTTTTGAATTATTAGAGATTCCCTTATCTTAGTAACTTTCGCAAGAGCCGGATAATATTATCCACAAGTGATTTTTAAAGCCTTGCCAAGCAAGGCTTTTTTACTTTAACCATGCCGAACTATCAACTTTTTGCCACCACCCCGAAAGCGATGGAAGACATCCTTGCGGATGAGCTACGCTCGCTAGGTTGTGGCAAGGTCAAATCGACAATTGCTGGTGCTTACTTTGAAGGTGATTTGGCCACCGCTTATCGCGTATGTTTGTGGTCAAGAATTGCTAACCGAGTATTGCTGCAACTTAGCACATTCAAAGTGACAAGCCAGGATGATCTGTATCAGGGCATAAGCAAAATCAACTGGTTTGAACACCTAAAGCCAGAAGGCAGCTTTGCGGTCACTTTTAATGCGAAAAATTCAGAAGCAATCAACAACACCCATTTTGGCGCATTAAAAGTCAAAGATGCCGTCGTTGACCAGATGCGGGCTAAGTTTCAAATACGCCCTAATATCAATACGGAACAGCCCGATATTCGCATCAATGTTAACTTGAATGGCGAAACGGCTGTGTTAAGCCTGGATTTGTCGGGCGAAAGCTTACACCGACGTGGTTATCGTGACACCACCATCAAAGCGCCTATCAAGGAGAATCTGGCGGCTGCATTGCTAATTCGTAGTAAGTGGCCTGATACAGCCAAACAAGGCGGTACGTTGATTGACCCCATGTGCGGATCGGGGACTTTATTGCTGGAAGGCGCGATGATCGCCGCCGATTATGCGCCGGGTTTGCTTCGGGATTATTACGGCTTCATCGGCTGGAAAAAACATGACGCGGATTGCTGGAAAGCGTTGCTGTTTGAAGCGCTGCAACGCAAAAACGCCGGACTGAAACAATTGCCCACTATCGCTGGATTTGATAAAGACCGCCGCAACATCAACACCGCGCTTACCCATATCGCCAATGCTGGGTTGCAAAACAAAATTCATCTTGAGTGTCGCGATATTGCCGATGCCGCACCGGCCTTAAGCTGGAAACCTGGGCTGGTCATCTGCAACCCACCTTATGGCGAACGCCTAGGTGATGAACAAGAAACCACCGAGTTATACAAAAAATTTGGCGATTCGTTAAAGGCGCATTTTAAAAACTGGCAAGCGGCGATGATTATCAGCAATCCCGAATTAGGCTTCCGTTTGGGCATCCGTTCGCAAAAACCCGCCACTTTCTACAATGGCGCATTGGAATGTAAACTGCTGCGGATGACGATTGAGGAAGCCGCATTTTTCATCCCTAAGCCCAAAACTACCGAGGAACGTATCGCCTTGGTAACCGAAGCGGCAACAGTGATGCAGGCTGATAGTAGCGCTGTGATGCCTACCAACAAGGAAGTAAACAAAGAGAATGAATTCAGCGCGAAAAAATTTAGCAACGACGATGTAAGCAAGGAACGTGATGGAGAAGCGACAAGCCTTATCTACAATGATGTAAACAAAGAGCCTGAGCTGGGAGCGGGAAGCTTCGCCTACAGGGACGTAGGCGAGGGGCGTGAGCCGGGAGCGGGAAGCTTCGCCTACAGGGATGTAGGCGAGGGACGTGAGCCGGGAGCGGGAAGCTTTGCCAACCGCTTGCAAAAAAACCTGAAAAAACTCTCTTCTTGGAAAACCAGGAATAACATCACCTGCTATCGCATTTACGATGCCGACTTACCTGAATATGCCGTCGCCATTGACCTCTATCAAGGCAAAGAAATTTGGGTAAATGTCCAGGAATACGACCCGCCCAAAAGCATTGATCCGTTCAAAGCCACTCAACGGCTAGCTGCGCTGCTCGCGGAAATCCCAAAAATACT
>JAYVGW010000018.1:0-4991 GCA_043771735.1 Methyloglobulus sp. | reverse complement strand
CCGGTATTGGCAGGCAGGGATTCAAAGGCATGGTCGAGATTTAAGTTTAACTGTGGCAAGCGACGATATGGCCTTAACCTACCCGTTAAGGTCGGGTCAATCGTCTGATAACTTTCGACGATGCCCGTAAGGTTAATGCCTTTATCGACATAAGAGGCATCCGCAAAGCTTCTGACGTGACTGAAGTTTGGAAAACTCAAGGCGTTTCCAAGATCTCTGAAATAAGCCCGGTCTGAAACGTAATTTAAGTCAAGATTAGAGCTAATATTAGGGGTAAACCTTGTGTTGTTCTTAATGGTTGCCAAAAACCTGTCTTTATTCGTAAATATGTCTTTCTTCTTAATGGCACTGGCAGCATCGTCCCTAACATTATCATTCGGCAAGTATTCAGCACTGATCAAGCCTTTTGTTTTTTCCGTTAGATAACGAAAATCGCCAGCCATTAAGAGCCCGCTCCCTCTATTACTGTAATAACGGGGCCGAATCGTTGCGTCATAATTAGGGGCAATATTCCAGTAAAAAGGCAAAGAGAAATTAAAGCCTCCCTTTTGGGTATTCCCGAAAGACGGTGCAAGAAATCCCGTTTTTCGTCTGTTATCAATAGGGAAATTAAGATATGGCGAATAAAAAACGGGGACACCTTTAAACTCAACCCAAGCATTTTTTGCCGAGCCACTCCCCGTCTTTTTGTTCATTTTCAGGTCGCCGGCATGTACGACCCAATCCTGGTTGCCAGGCTCGCAAGACGTATACGACGCATTTTTGTATCGGGACAGGGATTTACTGTCCCGATACACCGCACCGGCTTTACCCCTAATGGGAGTCGTTGGGGAAATGAACAAGGTATCACGTAAACGGGCTTCATCGCTGGCCAGCTTGAGTGTTGCAGTATCGGTAAACAGGGACAATTCATCCTCACTGTAGAAGACATTGCCATGTAAATCCAACGCTTCTGAAACCGTATCATAATTTGCCGAGTTGGATGATGCTCGTTGGTCGGCGCGCTTCATATCAACATTGCCTTGATAATTGCCAATTTCGTTATCGTATATTTCAGAATAATTGGCATCCATATCTACATTTGCTGTGTCCCTGTTGTTTTTATCAGGGATATAATACTTCTGGGTGCCGAGTTCGATGGTGCAATTGCCCCAAGGATTGGTTTTAAAACGATCCCTTAAGGTATTAAAAATCCGCTCTTCCTTGTTATCAAAAGCGGGGTCAAGTAAGCTCAATCTGCTGGATTCCTCGGCCTCAGTAACACGGGCCTCGCCCTTAGGGTCGGCACCTACCAATTGACAATTCCAGTTGCCGTCCGCACCTTTCGTGTCGCAATTCCAGCCACGTTGCTTGGCATCCCCTATCGGTGCTGGCTTGGTGCTTACCGGTATTGGCTTTTTCGCGGCAGGAATAACGGGAGGCGGGGCTTCTGAAATAGCGGGGGATTGCTTAGGTCGGGACGAAATGGGATTGATAACCGGCTCAGGTGCTTGTTCGATAAGTCCCTGCTTTACTTGGCCGTCAGCCGGTTTTTCACCTTGAGCGGACTTCGTATTGGACGGCTGATCTTTTTCCGAAGTTTCAGTTATTGCGGGTTCAGTCACTTTTTTAGGTGGGGCAATCCGCATTGTTGCATCTTTGGCGGCATCAGGTAAATTGTTCTGTAAGGCAGGCGCTGGGCTGGGTTGCGTCTTATCTTGTGCTTTAGTGGCTGTTTTGGAAGATGGATTAGCCGTCGCTGCCGAACCAACACAAACCCATTCTTTCGTGTTTTTGTCTTGTTGGCAGTTCCAATTTGCCTCATTAGCAAAGCTGGCTGACGCAAATAACGATAAAAAATAAACCAGAAACAATCGGGCTAGCATGGGTAATGGAAGTTTAGTAGCTTAACGGGTCAAAAATCGAATAGAATGCCAGCGCGAATTCTACCTCAATTTGCCCCAGCTTTATAACTAATCTGACCTTATCCAGACATGATACCTGACGATTTCCGAAAAATAACCCTGCTTGATTGGCTGGAAAATGACTTGCTTTTGCCTGTTATGAGCTGCGAACCCGCCTCAAGTGATGCCAGTTTCCGGCGTTATTTCAGGATTACCCTGCCAAGGCAACAATTGGTCGTTATGGATGCGCCGCCGGATAAAGAAAATATTGCCCAGTTCATGAAGGTAGCCGAATTGCTTAGGCTTTCCAACGTCAATGTCCCGCGCATTTACCACCAAAACCTGGATGACGGTTTCCTGGTATTGGAAGATTTTGGTTCGCATTCTTTTCTCGATAAAATAAATCCAGACAATGCCAATGAATTATATAGCAACGCTTTAGATGGCTTGCTAAAGTTGCAAACCTACACTGACATTGCTGGTTGCGCCCTGCCCCGCTATGATGAAGCCTTATTGCAAAGGGAACTCGGCATTTTTGAAGACTGGCTGATCAAGCAAGCATTGGGCATAGAAATTCCACTTGCAATCTGGGATGAAGTTTGTAACATTTTGGTCAGCTCCGCGCTGGAACAACCTGTTACCTGTGTGCACCGGGATTACCATTCGCGTAACCTCATGGTTTTGCAAGATAATTCACTCGGCATAATCGATTTTCAAGATGCAGTTATTGGCCCTGTGACTTACGATTTAGTGTCATTGTTGCGTGATTGTTATATCGCTTGGCCGCAAACTCAGGTTAACCTTTGGATGTCCCAATATTACCAAAAACTTAACCAAGCCAACATCATAGCGTGTGACCTGCCTCAATTTACGCGCTGGTTTGATTTGATGGGCATGCAGCGGCACTTAAAAGCCATCGGTATTTTTTCACGGCTTAACCTTAGGGATGGCAAATCCGGCTATCTTAACGATATTCCCCGCACCTTGAATTATGTCATGGCACAAGCGCAGGCTTATCCAGAGCTGGACGGTTTTCATGATTTTTTGCAACAACACGTCTTGCCCAAATACGCAGGAATCAAATGAAAGCGATGATATTGGCCGCAGGTCGCGGTGAACGGATGCGGCCTTTAACCGACCACACCCCAAAACCCCTGCTGCCCGTCGCTGGCAAGCCGTTGATCGAACACACCATAAACCAACTAGTATTGGCAGGATTTACGGATATTGTCATCAACCATGCCCACTTAGGGCAGCAGATAGAAGACAAACTGGGGAACGGAACGCACTTAGGCGCGAACATAGCCTATTCACCGGAAGGCGAACAAGCGCTGGAAACCGCTGGCGGCATCGTCAATGCCTTACCGTTACTCGGAAACGAGCCGTTTCTGGTCGTCAACGGCGACATTGCCACGGATTTTCCGTATGCTGAACTAACAAAAATAACCATCGATTTAGCCCATATAGTGCTGATTGACAACCCACCACACCGCCCACAAGGTGATTTTGCCTTAGACCACTTAGGCAAGGTCACGGAAAACGACAACCAACGGTACACTTTTAGCGGTATCGGCCTGTACCATCCTGACCTGTTCAGCAAAACACCGCCAGGAAAAAGTAAATTAGCGCCTTTGCTGCGTGAAGCTATTGCGGCAAAAAGGACGACAGGGCAGCATTATTCAGGGTTTTGGATGGATATTGGAACTCCTGAACGTTTAGGGGAGTTGGACAACCGTCTACGTAAACTATAGGAGACCTCTAAAACCCCACTCCCTCCTGGGATGCTTACATGGATGTAAGTAGTAGGGCAACGCATGAGCAGTTGCCGAGAGGGCTGGGGGGAGGGTTGTAACCGATTTATTTTAACCCCTGATCCCAACCTTCCCCCAAAGGGAGAAGGAGATTTTTGGCTTTTTAGAGACTCCATTTATAGTTTACGGCTTACTTGCTAAAAGCGATAAATTTCCGATAAGGCGAATCCTTTTGCCAAGTCAAACCCTCCATGTAATAGTGCATCAACGCCAGATAGCCCAGAAAACCCAGGGTAATCACCTTATAAAATTCCGTCCCTAATAAATAACGTGTTATTAGGTTGGCGAGATCATCGCCGTAAGCTTGCAGTGCAAAGGCCAGCAAAAATGAGATGACGGGCAGCACGATAAAAATATGCAAATCACATCGCGCAGCAAAACGGTAAATAAAGTTCTGCGGTTGCCGATGATGCTTATTGTAATCATGTGTCACATAAAACAGGTAAGCAGTTGCATCATGCACAAAGCGCGGCACCAAGATTGCCATAAAGTAGTGCTGTTGGAAAAACAAATAAAAACTGGTCAGCACCAAGAGCACATTAGACCAGTAAAACCACCGGCCAAATTCTGTGCTGACGTAATGCTGATTGACAAATGCCGCAAGCAAAAGCAGCAAACAGCCCAAAGCAGCGGCGTGTTTGATCCAATGGAGTTGATCTGCCGCCAGGCCGTTCCGCAAGAAAATCCCGATGTAAATCACAACACCGGCCGCTACACTGAGGTACAGCAACAACTTAAACACCGGCTCCGGCAGTTGGCAGACACCACGCGCAATCCCGTATTGTTGCTTTAGCACATGGTAAACTGTCCAACTTGCCACAAAGCTATACAGCACCCGATACGGCAACAACATATTGCCCAAGATATAGGCGATAGCAATAGCCACGGTCATTAGGATAATATGGCGTTTATAATGCTTCAGGTAATCTGGGTTGCTCACCAGCACAATGTTACTGGCGATAATATGCGGCGTTCCGAACAAGATTTGGAACAGCACGAAATGATACGGGCTGCTGGGGAGACTGTTCTTCAAATAATCCTGCCAAAACCAGTGATCAAGGCATTGCAGCAGCAAACACAGTGGAATTATGGCGTACAACCCTAACAACAGGCGAAACGAGACCGCCTGTTTTTGGTCACATACGGAATCGTGAATGGAAACGGACGAGGCGGACATGGCGCTTTACTCTTTATCTACTTAAGGAAACTCTGAACAAGTTGATTCCGCTCATGGTTCGACAGGCTCACCACGAACGGAATCAACATCTTACCGTTCGTCCTGAGCTTGTCGAAGGAC
>JAYVGW010000017.1:0-17398 GCA_043771735.1 Methyloglobulus sp. | reverse complement strand
ACCCGCCCGGTGGATTTCGTGCATGGCCTGGAGATTATCGCCATCGGTGTTGGCGTGTTTACTATTTTGGAACTTGAAAAACTTTTTCGGAGAAAATTCTTGGCTAGATAGCCCGATGAATTTATTTTTGGCCAATTGTTAAGTGCAAGATCATTTGTCAATGTGATTTTAAAAGCAGATTGAGTGATGAGGTTTTTGCATGTTTTCAAAACCCACCTGTGAAACTAAATCAAATTTGATGTACATCAAATCCTATAAGAAGCATTATGTCATAGTACAAACTAATCAGTGGGTTAGGGCTTATACTTGTTCTGACACGTAGTGAATTTACTATTTGGTTTAGGCCAATGGATCAATTCAGCGGAAAGGTGCGGTATAACATCGGATTCCTATTTTGCTCTCAGTAACATTAAGCCTGTGAAGGAAAACTTTATGACAGTCACCACGAAAAATCTCGCAAAGCTACAAAACTTCTACGAAGTGCAGGTTGCAAGGCTGCGTGCCAACGGGTATTTCATTGCGTTGATGGCTTTGCCAACTATACAGCGCTGGTTAAGTATTGCCGGATTATTCCTGCTTTCGCAACTGGCCGTATTTGGCAGCTTGTATCTGCTGTTCGGCAAGATAGTCGTCATCGGTTTTTTTGCGAGTATATTGGCAGGATTGGCGACAGGCTTAGGGGCTTTGCCTGTGTTGTTTTTTAAGAACATCTCAAATAACTTGTTCAGTAGCCTGTTAGGTGCCGCAGCGGGTGTCATGCTGGCGGCAACCGCCTTTTCCCTGTTGGTGCCGGGTATTGAGTTCGGTAATGCACTCTGGCCTGGCAGAGGTATTTATGTGGTCTCGGCGGGGATGTTGGTGGGCGCTTTTTTCCTGCATTATGCCGATCATCAATTGCCCCATCCACACTTCGATGCAGTCGTCGATACCCAGGTCAATTCGCTAAGAAAAATCTGGCTGTTCGTGATTGCGATAACCATCCATAATTTTCCAGAAGGCATGTCGGTGGGGGTCAGTTTCGGTTCGGGGGAAATGAAAAACGGTTTGGTATTGGCCATTGCCATCGCCATGCAAAATATTCCCGAGGGCTTGGCGGTTGCGCTGCCTTTGGTCAGCTTGGGTTATGACCGCTGGCGGGCAATAGGGATTGCCACGGCGACGGGTTTGGTTGAACCCGTGGGCGGCTTGTTGGGGATTACCATGGTCACGCTTTTTCAAAGCGTGTTGCCGATTGCGATGGGATTTGCGGCAGGTGCCATGTTGTTCGTGATCAGCGAAGAAATCATCCCGGAAACCCACGCCAAAGGGCGTTCGCGTTATGCAACCTATTCTTTAATGGTTGGTTTTATTATCATGATGGTTGTTGATAATGCGTTAGGTTAGTGTTTTATGGTAATTTCCAAAAATTCAAAAAACTCCTTCTCCCTTTGGGATGCCTACATGGATGTAGGTAGTAGGGCAACGCAGGACGACAAACTGCTCCTGCGTTTGCTGCATTCAGTACGTCCTGTAATTCAGCAGTTGCCGAGAAGGTTGGGATGAGGGATTTAAAATCAAGTGGTTATTTCCCTCACCCTAACCCTCTCCCAGAGGGAGAGGGGATTATTTGAGAGCCCTTTATATTAATATTTCCTGATCCCACACAATAATTGCATGGATAAACTGCAAACTTACGTAGAGTTTTTTATCGCATCGTTGAAATCAACTGATACACCCTATGAGCTGCTCGATAAACTGACCCTGTTTTTCTCAAGTTTTCCGCTGGGTGACGTTCAAGCTATTTTTACGGCAGGATCTACCAGTTTTGCCCTGATCTTTGCTGCTGAGATGGGCGATAAAAGCCAACTGGTGTGCATGGCCTTGGCATCAAAGCATCGGCCTGTCCCTGTCGTATTGGGCGCGGTCACTGCATTTGCGCTGTTGAATGCGTTGGCAGTCGGCTTTGGTAAGGCTATCGCCAACTGGTTTCCTGAGTATGTGATTGCGGCGGCGGTTGCCTTATTATTTATCGTGTTCGGAATTCAGGCGCTGCGAACGGAAGCAGAGGAATCCCGCGAAGAAGTTAAAGAAAAAAGTGGGCATGGGATATTTTTCACCACATTTTTATTGATAACCGTCGCTGAATTTGGTGACAAAACCCAGCTTGCCGTCGTCGCCCTGAGCAGTACAAGCAGCCCTGTAGGGGTATGGTTGGGTTCTACTTTAGCGTTAGGGGCTACATCGGCCTTGGGGGTTTTAGCGGGAAGAAAGCTGTTGGAAAAAATCTCCCTGGAACTGTTGCACAAGATCGGCGGAGTGCTTTTTTTGATGTTATCAGGTGTTGCTGTGGTTAAGGCGTATCAAAGTTATTTTGGAAGTTAGGTGGGGTGGCTTATCGTTTTCAATGATGATTTTCAATTAATTCACAGGGATAGGTAAGCTTGCTTGATGTGTCCATCCTTCCCCCAAAGGGAGAAGGACTTTTCGGGATTTCCATTAGGTACGGCTATGTTTTCGTCAAAAGGTAAGCAAACTCGTCTTTATTTCATGGGTGATTCTTCTTGCATTTGCTGATGGTGTTCCATCATCTGGGCGTGATGCGCTTTCATTAACTGTAGTTGTTGCTTTTTGAGTTCTTCTTTTTTAGCGGGATCTTTTTCGGCCAGTATTTGATTGGAAAGGTCATGCATTTTCAGCATGTGTTCCTGCATGGACTGCATATGTTGGTCTTTTTGCGCTTCAGTCATACCCGCCATCATGCCGCCTTTGCCGTGGTGCATGCCCATCCCCATGCCTTTCATCGGCATGGGTGGCGATTTTTGTACATCTTCTGCGCTGCCTGTTGCAGTCATCAGCGCGAATAAAAACGCTGCCGCAATTGATTGGTAACTATTTTTCATTGAAACCACCTTACTGATAATTAAAAGGGACAGTGATCAAGCACTGCGATTGTTAGGAGTTTGCCGATAAGCAAAAGTTCATTGGCTGAGGTTGCCCCTTTTGCGGATAATTCAGCCTTTTACTGTTATAGAAAAATTTTACTTGATGTGGTTTTTCGAGGTTTTAACACCTTCGCTGCCGCGAGGTATTGCAGGGTTCTTTGATTCATATCAAATCTAGTTATTGACTGTAGTGAGACAATGTTTCTGTCAGTTGTATCATGACATCCTCACTCCGGGGCTGGCTTATTTAAATAGCAATTGTTTAGGTAGATAGCCCTATTTTTTATGAATACTGTGAGAGAGCATGGCATGACGAATCCACCTGGGGAGTTAATATGTCTATTTCAAGATTTCAATCGCGCCGTCGTTTCCTCAAACAAACCAGCATTGGTTTACTGAGCTTTGCCAGCCTGCCAAGTTGGTTAAAAGCCGCCGAAGGTATGCATGGGATGCCGATATTGCCACCTCGGAAGGCATCCGCTAATTTTAAACCGGATGTTGAGCTTGAACTGTTTTGCCAAAATGCCGATGCCCAAATTTTGGTAGGCCAGAAGACGCGCGTACAACAATATTCCGCCAAGCTCTTGCATGGGCCTGAGCAAACCCTGGCAGAAATGCCCAGTTCCTACTTGGGGCCGGCCATACGCTTACAAAAAGGACAAAAAGTCCGAATTCACCTTCATAACCAATTGAATGAAGACACCATTACCCATTGGCACGGGTTACATGTCCCGGCCGAGGTGGATGGCCACCCGATGTACGTCATTGGTCAAGGCCAGACGTTTGTCTATGAATTTGAGGTGGTCAATCGGGCTTGCATGGCGATTTACCATCCCCACCCCCACGAAGCCACGGCAAAGCAGGTTTATCACGGCCTTGCCGGTGCCATCATAGTCAATGATGAGATTGAGGCGGCTTTAGGGTTGCCATCTGGTGAGTTTGAAATCCCTATCGTAATTCAAGACCGTCTGTTTGATTTGCAAAATCAACTGATTTATTCTCCAGGTATGCATGGCAACATGTTCGGTTTTTATGGCAACCGGATACTGGTCAATGGCCGTCCCGAGTTGCAACTGGATGTCGCAACCCGCGCTTATAGGCTACGTTTCCTCAATGGCTCAACCGCCCGTATTTACAAGTTGGCATGGGATGATGGCACACCGATTACCGTGCTGGGTGTCGATGGCGGCTTGCTCGAACAACCGGACAACAAGCCTTACGTGATGCTGGCACCCGGCGAGCGGCTGGATATGTGGGCGGATTTCAGCGGACGTGCGATTGGCTCGGAGCTGGTAATGCGTAGCTTGCCTTTTTCAGGTGCTTTACCGCACATGGGCATGGGGATGATGGGAAATAACGCTTATGGTTTGCCTATGCAAAGCGATTATGCGATTTTTTCCGTAAAGATCAGCAAAAAAGTCGGTGATAGCCCGAAATTACCGACAAAATTAGCCAAAATCAGCCGTTATGAGATTGACGACACCAGCAATCCTAATAAACCGGTGCCGATCACTATCTCCGAAGGACACATGTCAATGCTGCTGAATGGCCGTCCTTATGCTTATAACGATGTTCAAGATAGGGAACGTATCCCATTCAACACGATACAGCTAATGGAAATATCACATGACCAGGGAGGCGGGCATGGTATGGGCCATATGCAAATGGGTGGAATGGGAATGGGCGGTATGCGGCATGGTGGTATGGGTGGAGGCATGGGTATGGGCGGGATGATGGCGATGGCGCACCCAATCCACTTGCACGGACAGTCATTCCAGGTTGCCAGCCGCAGTATCGATTCCGCGCACGAGAGCGATTATGCCACGGTCAGCCAGGGCTTTATCAACAGCGGCGTTAAGGATACTGTGTTGGTCATGCCGGGCGAAACCGTGCGGATCATCAAACCGTTTCAGGATTATAAAGGTTTGTTTATGTTCCATTGCCACAACCTTGAACATGAAGACATGGGCATGATGCGCGATTTTTTGGTTGGCTAATTTTTATCCAATGCATTATGCTCGTCAGCACAACTGATTTGCAGTTAACTTACCCTACAATTTATAGAGAACCATTATGCACAAACACGAATCAACCATCCTTTGGGAACGAAAAGACCAGAACTTCGCCGATAATAAATACAGTCGAGCCCATCTGTGGGAGTTTGACGGGATAAAGGTTCCGGCCTCTTCGTCACCGTCCGTTCTGCCTGTGCCATTGTCATCTCTGGAAGCTATTGATCCAGAAGAAGCCCTTGTAGCGGCAACTTCAAGTTGCCATATGTTATTTTTTCTGTCCATTGCGGCAAAGCGTGGGTTTGTCGTGGATAGCTACAGGGATCAAGCCTTTGGCGTAATGGGCAAGAACTCTGAAGGCAAGACGTACATGTCCAAAATCACACTTCGGCCCATAATTCAATTCTCAGGGGTTAAACAACCCAATGCTGCGGAAATCGAGGAAATCCACCAAGAGGCCCATGGGCTATGCTTTGTTGGTAATTCCCTTAAGTCAGAAATTGTAATTGAGACAGCCTAATTACCCAACCGCTGCTCAGTTTCCAATATCCTCTGCGTAGTTTGCAATACGGTATCAGGATTAAGGCTAATCGAATCAATGCCAACCTCAACCAAAAACTCTGCCATCTCGGGGTAATCCGACGGGGCTTGGCCACATAAGCCGATGTGCCTGTGGTTGCGCTGCGCGCCCTTGACGGCCAGGCGGATCATTTCTTTGACACCAGGGTCGCGTTCATCAAAATCGGCTGCGATGATGGCGGAATCACGGTCAACACCTAAGGTAAGCTGGGTCAGGTCGTTGGAGCCGATGGAAAAACCGTCAAAGCACTGCGAGAACGCATCAATCTGGATGATGTTGTTGGGGATTTCGCACATGACGTATATTTCAAGCCCGTTTTCCCCGCGTTTAAGCCCATGTTTCGCCAGTGCTTCCAACACTTTTTCCGCTTCTTGCACACGGCGGCAGAAAGGGATCATCAGGATCACATTAGTCAAGCCCATCTCTTCACGTACCCGTTTCATCGCCGCGCACTCCAGGGCAAAACCTTCCGCATAAGCGGGATGGATATACCGCGAAGCGCCACGGAAGCCGATCATCGGGTTGGCTTCTTCAAACTCGAAGTCTTTCCCGCCCAGCAGCGCGGCGTATTCATTGGTCTTGAAATCCGACAACCTGACAATGACGGGTTTGGGATAAAACGCAGCGGCGATGGTCGCCACGGCTTCGGACAGCCGTTCAACAAAGAAATCTTCCGGTTTTTCGTAACTGCGGGTAAGCCGTCTGAGTTGTTCAAGTACGGTCTTATCCTGCACCCGTTCAGGATGGATCAACGCCAAAGGATGCGCCTTGATGTATTCGGTGATGATGAATTCCATCCTTGCCAAGCCCACGCCATCGTTTGGCAAAAATGAATTCTTGAAGGCCAGTTCTGGGTTGCCGATATTGAGCATGATTTTGGTCTTCGGCCTTTTTAATCCAGACAAGTCCGTAGTCTTCAATTCAAAATTGAGAATGCCCTGATAAACCTTACCCACATCGCCTTCGGCACAGGATACGGTGACAGGGGAGTTGTTTTTAATGGCAAGCGTGGCATTCCCGCAGCCGATAACGGCGGGTACGCCGAGTTCACGGGCGATAATTGCCGCATGGCAGGTGCGCCCGCCACGGTTGGTGACAATGGCAGAGGCAATTTTCATTACCGGCTCCCAATCGGGCGTGGTGATGTCGGCCACCAGCACATCGCCGGGCTTAAAATCCCTCAACTGCTCAAGATGTTCGATGATATGGGCGTTACCGGTGGCAATTTTGCTGCCAACGGCATGGCCGACAGCTATCGGCTCGGCTTTGTCTTTTAAGACATAGCTTTCCATTATCATGCTGTTACGCTGCGACACCACCGTTTCAGGCCGCGCCTGCACGATGTATAACTTACCATCGACACCATCTTTTGCCCATTCCATGTCCATCGGCCTAGGTTGTCCGGCTTTGGCGCTGTAATGGTTTTCTATTTTGATCGCGTAATCGGCAAGAGTCAGCACGTCTTGGTCGTTAATGCAGAAGTGGCTGCGTTCTTCCTCGGAAGTGACGACATTGCGGGTAGGTTCGCGGGTGCGGCCTTCGCTGTAGACCATCTTGATTTTCTTGGCGCCCAGCGTCCGTTTCAGGACTGCTCGAAAGCCTTGCTCAAAGGTAGGTTTATGCACGTAAAATTCATCGGGATCGACCGCACCTTGCACGACATTCTCACCCAGGCCATAAGCGCCGGTAATAAATACGACATCAGTGAAGCCGGATTCGGTATCCAGGGAAAACATGACACCGCTGGCGTTCAAATCCGAGCGCACCATTTTCATGATGCCGATGGACAAGCCGAGCTTGAAGTGGTCAAAGCCTTGGTCAATGCGGTAATGGATGGCGCGGTCGGTGAATAGGCTGGCGAAGCAGCGTTTGCAGGCTTCCAGCAGGGATTGTTCACCCCTTATGTTCAGAAAAGTATCCTGTTGCCCGGCAAAGCTGGCGGTTGGCAGGTCTTCAGCAGTGGCAGAACTGCGTACGGCTAGGCTTAACTCATCACCATACTGGTTTTGAAGCTGCTGATAAGCTTCAAGAACCTGTTGTTCAAGCAACTCAGGCAAGGGAGCGGCATAAATGATTTCCCGTGCTTTCCTTGCGCGGCGTGCCAGATCGGCCACATCGTCAGCATCAAGCCCATCCAACGCCTTATGCAGTCCGTCCCAGGCATTTGCCCGATCGAGCATATAACGATAACCTTCGGCAGTCACCGCAAAACCGTTGGGGATGTTGATGCCTTGCGGTATCAACTCACGGACCATTTCACCCAACGAGGCATTTTTTCCGCCAACCAGAGGGATGTCGTCGATAGTCAGTTCGTTAAACCAGCGGATATATCGTGTTTGCTGTGGCATATCGCTCTCCTTAATATTATCTCTTTGATACTATGGATCTATGGACAACTACTTCTCTTTGAAATTCATAGATTTTTTATCGTGAAATCTGTTGCGAGACCACTTGCCAATCAAAACCGTCGTCATTGACATCATGAACTATTCCCTGGTCAACAAGTCTCAAAAGCGAGTTTAAATGCAGCCCTCATTTATTAACTTGATTTAGATCAATGAATATCTCAACAGGGTATGTAGACTTAACCCCACTGCTGTCATCCAAGTTTCTTCATCGCGCTAAAGGCGTGTAATTCGCAAAAATAAAATAAATGCGTAGGTGATTGGATTAGGTTTAATACCACACAGTGCCAGCCTATCTAAGTATAACAACAGGAATGCTCACCATGGACAAACAACCAAACGACATAACCAAGAAAATTTTTGCGTTGCTAGGTGCCTTTTGCGCTAGGTTTAAGGGCTTTATGGCAATGATCTTCGGGGAAACGTCTCAAACAAAATCCGAAGCGAAAATTTCTAAAGAACCGGACATTGATGACGCTTTGATCAAAAAGGGGAAGATTTTTTTCTTAGTCCTGCTCAGTATTATAGCCATTTCTTACTTGAATAACTTGGACGGAAAGCATCAGGACGAAATATCTTACGGCCAATTTATTGGCTATGTTAAGGATGCAAAAATCGATAAAGCCATCGTCACTGACCGTTACATCACGGGCTTTATTAAGCCGGAGAAGCCGGAAACGCCGCCGAAACCTTTTGTCACCGTGCCTTTGTGGCAACCTGATCTTGCCGAACTGTTAGCGCAAAATAAGGTCGATTTCGTCGTCAGGCCCAGCGAAGGCTGGTTAACCGGTATCTTTTTTAACTGGGTTATCCCTATTTTCATTTTTATGATGATTGCGTCCTGGTTTATGCGCCGTACCACGGCTGGTGGAGCGCAGTCTTTCTTGAACCTGGGCAACAAGATTCGTATTCACCAGGATACGCAGCCCAAGATCACCTTCAATGATGTGGCGGGCGCGGACAGTGCGAAGCAGGAACTCAAAGAGGAAATAGACTTTTTAAAAAATCCTGAAAAAATCCAGAGATTGGGTGGTAGGATGCCGAAAGGAGTATTGTTGGTCGGATTACCTGGAACCGGTAAAACCCTGTTGGCGCGTGCCGTTTCCGGGGAAGCGCAAGTGCCGTTTTTCAATATTAGCGGTTCTGAATTCATTGAGCTGTTTGTGGGCGTGGGCGCGGCACGGGTCAGGGAGTTGTTTTTGCAGGCACGCAGTAAGGCCCCGTGCATTATTTTTATCGATGAGCTGGATGCCATTGGACGCTCGCGTGGCGGCCCGGGCGCAATGGGCGGACATGATGAAAGGGAGCAAACCTTAAACCAGTTGCTGACGGAAATGGACGGTTTTGATACTTCAGTTGGCGTGGTCGTGATGGCGGCAACCAATCGTCCCGAGGTGCTCGACAAGGCTTTGCTAAGGTCTGGACGCTTTGACCGCCAGATAGTCGTTGATAAACCCGACTTACATGATCGGGTCGAGATACTTAAATTGCACACCAAGGCCATGACCCTGGCAAAAAATATTGATCTGGTTGTGGTTGCCAGGCGTACGCCGGGTCTCGTTGGCGCTGATTTGGCCAATATAGCCAACGAAGCCGCCATTATTGCGGTTAGGGGAGGGCATTCCAAAATCGAAATGGAGGATTTTGAAGCCGCCATTGACCGGATACTGGCTGGCCCTGAAAAGAAAAACCGGGTGTTAAATCCCGAGGAAAAGCGCAGGGTGGCTTATCATGAGGCGGGACATGCGATGGTGGCCGAAAATGTGCCGACCGGTCAGCCTGTGCATAAGATCTCAATTATTCCCCGTGGCGTTTCCGCTCTAGGCTTTACCTTGCAATTGCCGATAGAGGAAAAATTTTTATCGACCGAGGACGAATTAAAAGACCAGATTGCCATATTGATGGGTGGTCGTATTGCCGAAGAGACTATTTTGGGTTCAATATCCACTGGTGCCCAAAATGACCTGGAAAAAGCCAGCGATATTGCCCGTAATATGGTTTGTTATTTGGGCATGAGCAAAAAGCTGGGGCCGTTAACTTACGGCAAGCAACAACGTATGCAGTTTCTGGAAACAGATGTGGCGGAATACCGTAATTACAGCGACGAGACTGCACGGTTTATCGATACGGAAATTATGGCGCTGGTCACCGAGGGCGAGACCCGCGCCCGAAAAATCATCACTGAAAACAGGCCAATATTAGAAAAGCTTGCCAATCTTTTATTGGAAAAAGAGGTTATTAGTCGTGACGAAATGGTGAAATTGTTGAAAGCATGAAGTAGTTAGCTTTAGCTGTATATGGGCCTTAAAGCTACTGACACAACAGGGAATCTCTAAAACCCCCCCTCTCCCTCTGGGATGCCTACAAGGATGTAGGTAGTAAGGCAGGGCAGGGGTGTAACTGATTGATTTTAATCTCCTCATCCTAGCCTTCTCCTTCTTTGGAGAAGGGATCAATGAGGACTTATTGAGACTTGGCATTATCTAAGCTGTCGATAATATTCTGATAAAGCCTTAATTTCAGCTTCAGTGAGCTGTTTTGCGATAAGCCGCATACGGCTGTAAATGTCATTATGTCGCTCACCACTCTTGTATTCCAGCAGCGTCCGCTCAAAATAATCCGCTTGTTGTCCCGCCAGGCTGGGGATGTCGATTTTTTCGCCTTGCCCGTTTGCGCCGTGGCAGACGAAACAAGGCGGCAGGATGCGTTTGCCGTCACCTGCTTCCACCATTTTTTCGGCAGCGGCAATGTCCTGGTCGTTGCCTGCCGCTGGTTTTGGCAGCGAAAGGGAAGCGTACCAAACCGCCAAGTCAGCGGCATCCTGCTCAGATAAGCCTTTGGCGATACCTGTCATGGAGCCGTTGCTACGGTCATCATTAAAGTAATCGCGTAGCTGCTTAAACATATAATTGGGGACTTGCCCAGCCAATGCAGGGATAGCAGGGATTTTCTCGTCGTCCCTGGTTTCGGCGGGCATACCTTCGCCCCGTTGACCATGGCAGGCTTGACAGGATTCGGCCAAAATTTTACCTTTTTCAGCGTTACCATTTTTGACCAGTTTCAAGGTTTCAGTAGTCCAGGCAATCTGCGATCCAGACTTAGCCCCTGGTCCAAGCTCAACGGCATTACCCAGAACTGGAACAGCAAGTGCCACTATCAATATAAGAATTCGTGCCATCATCAATACCCCCATCCAGGTGAGCCAAACGTATCCATAAAAAAGAACTGCAAGATTGGGATGCCAAAACTGATAGCCATCAGTACAGCAATCACTTTATTCCAGAGCTTAAAGTCATTGAGATATTCGGGCAACGCTTTGACGGGATGGATAGGTTCGGCATATTCAATTTGCTGGGTAAATACTTCTGTAGATGGGGTCAGTTGCGTCTTGACCAGGTTATAGATAAACAAGCAGGCTGATCCTAACAGTATCAAGCCACCAAATATCATGGCCAGTTCGTAGGGTTTCCAGGCCAAGGTCAACAAGGTGTTGTAAACCACGCTGGAGATACGCCGTGGTTGTCCCAGCAAACCCAGGACGTGCCACGGGGTGGTTAAAATGCTCATGCCGATAAACCACGTCCATAATTGGATTAGCGCCATTGAGTTTGAAAACAAGGGCTTTTGCACTAACACTGGCCATAAGTAATAGGCAATCGCAAAATACATAATGACAGTCGTGCCGGCAAAAATCAGGTGGAAGTGACCGGGAACCCATGCGGTATTATGGATCATCGCATTCATGGCATAACTGGCATTGACAACCCCGCCAAAGCCGCCCAGGATCAGCATCAGCAACGACAGGATGACCGCCAGCACCATAGAATTCGTCCAAGGCAAGCTGCCTATCCAGCCGAACAGCCCTTTGCCGCCACGCAAGCGCCCCGCAATTTCCAATGAGGCGATCACGGTAAAGCCGGTCACTAACGTCGGTATGGAAACCACAAACGTACCGATGCCATGCAACATTTTCCAGCCTTTGGCTTGCTCGGGATCCATATAAAGATGGTGAAAACCGATGGGCAGGGCGAATACGGCCAACACGATAAACGCCGCCCTTGCCACTTCGTCACTGAACAGGAACCCACCCGCTTGTTTGGGGACAAAGACATAAAAGGCCGTGTAAGCAGGGATCAACCAGAAATAGACGATTGGGTGCAAGGTCCATGCGAACAGGGTTCTAGCCAATCCTGGATCAACGGTATCAATCCATCCCAATGCCAACGGTATCGCCTGGAATAACACTTCTAAGGCGACACCCACGCTGGTCCAGAGCCACAACAAGGCGTTCGCGGTGGTCGCAAACATGGCTAACGGCACAGGTTGCTTAGGATTGGCTTTTTTCCATTGGCTGAACATCACCAGCATGATGGCGCACCAGACCCAGGAGCCAACAATCAGTAAGGTAGCCCCGAAGTAAAACGCGACATGCGCCTGAATCGGCAAATAGAAGGTATACAGGACGGAAGCCTTACCGGTAAGCAATGGCACGGCCGCCATCACCGTACCCAATAAGGAAACCCAGAAGCCAGCCCATGCCAGTTTGGTATTCCATACCGGCACCTTCAAGCTGGTCGTCGCAGTGTAGTAACCGAACCCCATGATAAAGAAGGTGGTCAGGACAAACCCCATCAATACGCCGTGGGTACTGACCGAGGCGAAATACACGGTGGGCGAATCCAGTGCAGGAATAAAACCACTGCGCTCCAACACCTGATATTCGCCCATGAAACAAGCCAAAATAAAGGCTATAAAAGCCACCCACAAATGGCTCAAGGCCAATTTTCGCTCTGCCGCGTCATTCATTGTTCAGTTCCTTATTGGCAGCCACAATCGAGGGCGCATGCCAATCTTCTTTGGCGATTACAGAAATATTGCTCCACATATGGTTATGCCCCAACCCGCAATACTCATTGCATAGCACGGGATATTCGCCGGGCTTAGGGAATGAAGTGGTTATTTCTGCGACATAACCCGGCACGATCATGGTGCTCATGTTGGTCATAGGAATATGCACGCCATGTAATACGTCCATGCTTACCCAACGAAAAGTTATTCTCGTTTCAGCAGGAACTTTGATGTGTTTTGGGAAAAAGGAATAACGCCCCGCCACCATTCTGATTGTGACATTGCCCTTGCCATCAACTTGAACGCCCAAGTTGTTTTCTGCAAATTCCTTGCTTAAATGCAGCTTGGCGGAGTCAATGGTTTCAACTTTACCGGGCGGGTTGATGCCATGAAAAAAGGCATCAACCGTAATAATGGCAACCAGGAGGCCAACAATCAGTATCGTGATATTGATCCATTTCCGTTCCAGATGATCGACATGGATTGAGCGGAGCTGAGTGCAGAAATCCTGGATAAAATCCACGCATTTGCCTATTGCATGATGGCATTTTTGGGCGATGGCATCTATTTGCATAAGTACGCCCTAATTGATGATGCCGCGAGGGATAAACACCCCAAAATAAAGGAACAGCCAAGCAATGACCATGCTGCCAATAACAGCAGCCAGTAAAGCAAACGTTCCGACCGGCGAGCTTTCAAGAATACGTTGACGTTCTTCTTCATCCATTTGATTCATTTGTACCCTATTGAACAATATTAATAAACAAGACTCCACAATACCAACCAAAACGGGCTATAGCAATAGCTTGAATGCTTGTTGGCTGGAGAGTACAGCATTTTTTGCGCTCAAACCGCGCCACTATACAACAAGCATTGCATGCAAATTTGATTTAGATCAATAAATGTCTGTGAAGGGTTGCACGCCGAGTTGCCGCAGGGGCTGGCATTGCTGTTTTGAAGGCGGCTTTAGATCGACCCAGAAACGCCATACATAATATATTCAAAGGGGTTTTCATTGAACGGGTTATATAGTTTTTTTAATAAAGAGGTAAGATTTAACGCCGCCATTCGGCGACCATTTTTTGGCATTCGGCATTCCACCGGCACTCGTCCTGGTCTTGGCAAGATTCACTGGGTTTTGCCCTAAAACAGGGAAGATTATGGCTGGCTGTTTGGATGGCTTGGATTAACGCCGATTTTGAGTCAATCTGTTCGGGTTTATGCACCCCAATTGCTTTCGCCAGTTGCTGCAAGCCCGATTACGGTCATGGCCCCGTCTTCCCTGAAAACCGATAAAAACAAATCCACCAACATTTCTATGTAGTCTTGTTCAGCCGCTAACCAATCAGTATGTTCATGGCCGGGAATAAAGCCCCTCGCTTCAGCCTTATAATAAGCGGCGTCGGAAATCCACTGCTGACGCGAAATGCTATCTATTTGCTGTTTTAACGGTTTTGACAAGGAGGGTTCTAACTTTTGGCGAATACTGCCTTTTATTGGGGATTTAGGTTTTTTGTTCACGACTCGCACTATTTTGGTAAACTGGTCGCTCAATTTTTGTGACTCAAAATCAGGTCTCATAAGGAAGCCTCACCAGGATGCATGGATGATGGGGTTATGGCAGATAACCCTTTGCCCAACGTCATGCTATTGAAATAAATAAAAATCTGTACATTCGACGGATGTGGGCTATAAAAATCAGCATTTCGATAACCAGACCTAAGCAACCCTTGGATTAATAGATGGAATCAATTTTCCACAAAGTAGATTGCCAGCATTGCAGAATCGCTGACCTTTGCCTTCCTCACGGGCTAACGGAGGAAGAGATTTCCCGGCTCGAAACTATTGTCAAACGAAAACTTCCCATAAAATTGGATGAATATTTGTATCGGCAAGCAGACCAGGCGCAAAGTGTTTATACCGTCAAATCAGGCTCGTTCCGCAGTTTTATTTCGGATGCCGACGGCGTCGAGCAAACGATAGGCTTTTATCTGCCGGGCGAGCTGATGGGCTTGGATGCCTTGCAAAATGGCCGTTTTCATTGCTCCGTCGTGGCATTGGAAACAGCGACGGTGTGCGAAGTGCCATTACCCAAGCTCCATGAGTTATGCAGCAAAATACCCGGATTACAGGAACAACTCATGCGCATCATCGGCAAAGAAATCCTCTCCGAACACAACCACATCGTCCTGCTCGGCAACCGCACCGCACAAGAAAAAATGGCGACTTTTTTGCTGATGCTGTCCACTCGTTACAGTGCTTTAGGTTTTTCAAGCACGAAATTCAACTTATCCATGCGCCGCCACGACATAGCCAATTTTTTAGGCCTGACCATAGAGACAGTGAGCCGCCAGCTCACTGATCTAAGTAAATGTGGCGTCATAACGATCAAACAACGCAGTGTACAAATCAATAAGCCGGACGCGCTAAAAGCAATCGTTGCACCGTGCTTGCCTAAGCATTTTTCATTGGGCAATTAAAGTTGTCGGTAACAGCCTGAAAACCCCTCGCCCGAATGATTAAGCTCGTGGACGGTTATTTAGTCACCGCATCTGCCGCTTTGTTACCTTGCATTTTACCTTCATCACTTCCAATACAGGCTGTAAGTGAAGCAACTGCGATAATAAGTATTAATAATTTATTAATGATTTTCATAAGAATTTTCTCTTTCTGTGTTTTAAAGTAGCGTCCTTTTTTCAGTTGTCACTGAAAACAAGAACCCGATCTAACCCTCACAGGGCGATGCCATTGTCATGCATTTTGTTTGGTCAGGTATTGATCTAAATCAAATACGTGACGGATTGTGCTTATTCCTTTTCATCAAACTTGGTAAGCCACTACAATCAGCACGGTCATGAAGTTTTGGGTAAAATTTGAATCAGCTTTCTTATAATAATCCCCTCTCCCATTGGGAGAGGGTTAGGGTTAGGGTGAGGGTGATGGGTGATGGGTGATGGGTGATGGGTGTAACTGATTGATTTTAAACCCTCATCCCAACCTTCTCGGCAACTGCTCCTGCGTTGCCCTACTACCTACATCCATGTAGGCATCCTGAAGGGAGAAGGAGGTTTTTGAATTATTAGAGGTTTTCATAAGGATTAAGGGCCAAACATAAAATCATGAACGAATTTTTGCAGCATTCCCCCATTAAATACCTCATTCCTGGCATTTTGCTGGCTATGCTTATCGGGCTCAGTTATGCCGTATTACGTGACTTTTTGCTGATTATTACCTGGGCGTTCATTATTGCTTACATTATGTGGCCGCCTTATCAATGGCTTAAAGAAAAATTGAATAATAAGGCAACGTTGAGCGCCGCCGTAATGACGGCAACCATTTCCGCCGTTTTTACGCTGGTGATCTATTGGCTAGTGATTATGTTGCAAGGCGAAATCAACACTGTTTATCAAATTCTGTTAACCAGATTTGCGCACCCACCCAAGCAATTACCCGAAAATATCGGCCAAATTCCCTGGCTAGGCCGTTATCTACAAGATTATCTCGATCAGTTAAATGCCGATGTAGACGGGGTGAAAACCCAGTTGATTGACTGGGCAAAACAGTGGTTAGGCGAGTTTGGCAGGTTTCTGGGCGGTGTTGGCCGTTACATACTGAAACTTGGGTTTATTCTGGTGACCTTGTTTTTTTGTTTCCGTGATGGGTCTCAAGGCATCGGCCAAATACGCCAGAGCCTCAGTTATTTTTTGGGCAAATACCAGAAACTCTATCTTAAAGCTGCCGGTGACACTGCCCATGCCGTGGTTTACGGCCTAGTGCTTGCCGCTATGGGGCAAGGTTTGATAGCGGGTGTGGGTTATGCTGTCGCCGGGGTGAATGCGCCCGTACTATTAGGTGCAATTACCGCCTTACTGGCGATGGTTCCCATGGGGGCCAGCCTGATATGGTTGCCTGTAAGCTTCAGTTTGATTTTTTCAGACCAGCTCTGGCAAGGAATCGGTTTGTTGCTTTGGGGTGTTTTTGTTATCAGCACGATAGATAACGTCATCCGGCCTTTGGTCATCAGCGGTGCTGGCCGGATACCTTTTCTGGTAGTCCTGTTCGGCGTTTATGGTGGGCTTATCGCTTTTGGCGCAGTCGGCCTGTTTTTAGGCCCGATTATCCTGTCGGTCCTGCTGGCAGTCTGGCAAGCCTGGTTGCAGCAACTCAAAATAGACCAACATAAATCACCCTCCGACCAAGATAATCCCAATTGAGCTATCCTCAATTTGAGTTTGTAATGATTTGATTATTTGGCCACATTAAATTCAAACGCTTAACGTTTTATCCCCTCCCGTTCCGCACATCTGCCCGAGCTGACAAAACACCTTATAAATTGTCCGAAAAAGTGGGGTTATTGTCATTGTGTCTGCAAAATAAGAGAGCAGAATAATCGCTAATTTAAGGTAATAATTAAATATTGATGCGGACATATGCCCTCCTTGAGCAGGGCGAAAACGGCAAGATTTACGGTTATATTGATGCCGAAATACTTGCATTTAACAATGGATAATTTACTGTTTTAAGGTGTAATCATTAAGGAAACTCTGAACAAGTTGATTCCGCTCATGGTTCGACAGGCTCACCACGAACGGAATCAACATCTTACCGTTCGTCCTGAGCTTGTCGAAGGAC
>JAYVGW010000016.1:0-12434 GCA_043771735.1 Methyloglobulus sp. | reverse complement strand
CCCATCCCATGTAGCCGCTGGAATTCATAACCGGGATGCTGTTTGCCGCTGTGAAATATAGCGGCCAAGGTGTGGGCATTATGGGTTGCAAACTGCGGGTAAAACACGTCAGGCCGGGACAGTATCAACTGTGCACACGCCAGATACGACACATCGGTCGCCGATTTATGCGTGAATACCGGATAATTGCTCAAGCCATTTTCCTGCGCACGTTTTATTTCGCTATCCCAATACGCGCCTTTAACCAGGCGTAAGGGAATCTTGCTGCGCTGGGTTTCAGCCAAACCGGCAAGCCATCGAATAACCGGGAGAGCCCTTTTCTGATAAGCCTGCACCGCCAACCCCAATCCAGGCCAAGCACCCAAATCAGGGTGCGTAAAAACGGCGGCAAATATATCCAGGGACATTTCCAGGCGTTCGGATTCTTCTGCATCAACCGTGACGGAAATATTAGCTGCGTGGGCTTTCTTTGCTAAAGTCAGCAGTTTATCCGTCAATTCCTTAACCGCCCTGACATGTTGCAAAGGCTCATAACGCGGACACAGCGCCGATAATTTGATCGAAATACCAGGGTTGGCATAAATATCGGGAGATTGGGCTTGTTCAGACAAGGCTTCAATCGCCGAAAAATAGGATTGGTAATAGCGTTCTGCATCATCTTTTGTTAATGCCGCTTCGCCCAGCATATCGAATGAATAGCGGTACGCCGTGTCTTGTCCGCTAAGTTCCACTGCCTGTTGTATCGACTCGGCGAACACAAATTGTTCGGCCAGATAAGCCATAGCCTGCTTGATGGCGGTGCGTATAAGCGGCGCACCGATGCGGTTCAGCAATTGCCCAAATACCGGAAACCAATGCTGTTCAGATAGCAACACATGCTCTTCAAATTGCCGGGTAAATAACAGGGCTTGGCTGGACAGGTTGACCAGGAAGGAACCGCTGCGTTGCAGATGGTTTTCCCAATCGGCGTGGGTGAGCTTTTCCTGTAAAAACAGGTCTTGCGTGTGGCTGTCAGGAATGCGCAGCAAGGCTTCGGCAATCCCCATCAACACGATGCCTTCTTGAGAATTAAGCTGATATTCGCGCAGGAATGCCTCGATTGGGGATTGCCGGTCTTTTTTTGCCCTGACGGCATTAACCAGCGTTTTGGCGCAATCACCCGCTATCACCGGATCATAAGTACCCGGTTGAGCCAATAATCCAACCACAATTTCGTGTTCGTCCGCCAGATAAGCCTGGTTAATGGCGGCACGTAAGGCGGCAAGCGCTTCATGAGTCATTATGTGTCTCTATTGCAACGGACCTGAAGTAGGATGAAGCGTGCACGCCCCAGTTTGGGGACGCTGGTTAGTATCGAGGCGTGGCTTCACCCGCATTTAAAAACCATCAACGTAATATCATCGTCAAAAGAGGTTCTTTTGCTAAACTGCCGTAACGCTGCGAACAGTGAATCAATGATGGTTTGCGGTGTCTCCTGGGCCTTTTGCAAGAACACGGCCTTGACGCGCTCCAGGCCAAAAAATTCCTTGTCGGCGTTTTCAGCTTCGATTAAGCCATCGGTATAAAGCAGGATCAAATCACCTTTCGTAAGTGTTGATGTTTTTTCTTCAAAAATAACATTTTTTTTAACCCCTAATATTAAGCCGTCGGCATCCAGTTCCTTAAATTCCTTTTGAAACGGGTTAAGTAATAAGGGCGGAGGATGCCCAGCATTGGCAAACCTTAATCGTTGCGTGTGGATGTTGTATTGCAAATAAAACAAGGTGATGAAGTAGTCTGATTTATTTAAATCGTCAAACAGGAAATTGTTCAGCACATCTAGCGTTTCAGAAGGCGTCGCCAGTAGATTGGTCTGCGCCCGAATAGCACTGCGGGTTTCGACCATAAACATAGCGGGGCCGATGGAGTGGCCGGAAACATCGGCAATTACGACATCCAGTTGAGTTTCTTTACGAAAAAAATAATCAAAATAGTCGCCACCCACCTTGTCGGCGGGCAAGCAAAAACCTGTTATTTCAAAATCATCGGATTTAATGGCGGCAGAGGGCGATAAAGTGGCCTGGATTCGTTGGGCAATCTTGATTTCATTCTGTGCAATCGCCAAATTGACGTGGGCTTGGCGAATTTGCTGTTCTGCCGCCTTACGGCCAGAAATGTCATAGATGAAGCCGCTAAAGCTATAAGCGTTGCCCAGTTTTAAGGGCGAAACACTGAGTTCGACGGGGAACTCAGTGCCGTCACGGCGTAAGGCGACTTGCTCCGTCTGTGTGTTTAATATTGGCGCAACGCCAGTCTGGAGAAATGTGCGTAACCCCTGGCGATATACCTTGTGAAAACGGGGGGGGATGACCATTTCGTCAAGGCGCTGCCCGATTGCCTCAGCACGCGACCAACCGAACATTTCTTCGGCTTGGCGATTCCAATCGGTAATGACGCCGTAAGAGTCCATGATGACAATCGCATTCATGGAGCTTTCTATAATCAGCCGTGTGCGTTTTTCAGACTCTATCAGCTCCTCCTGAAAGTGCATCCTGGCGGTAATGTCGCGGTCAACGCCGCGCCATTTCAGCAGCTCCCCTTCTGCATTGATGATCGGTAAGCCAGTCGATTCGGTCAGCACTTCATGCCCATCACGATGTTGATAATGGTTGATTAAGGCGTAGAAAGGTTGCTGGCTGGTGGCGTAAGATTGCTGGGTTTCTTTGTCCTGGACGGTTAAAAATTCTATGTAATGTTTGCCGATGACTTCCTTATGGCTAAAACCCAGGATTTGTTTGACGGCGTTGCTGCTGTAGACGTAGTAACCGCTGGGGTCTTGTTCCCATAGCCATTCGCCGGTCATTTCCGCCATTTGCCGAAAGCGTTCTTCGCTTTCAATCAGCGCAGATTCGGCTTGTTTCCGGCGGTTGACATCTTCATTGGCACTTTGATTGTCAGCCTTATGTGTCATAGAACGATTATCGTCTAGTTTGATCGCTTGGATAGCGTATCCCTAAGCAACTATTTTGACCGCTTTCAAACAGTTGTCAAATCAAGGCCAGTCAACCCGATGAACGCCGCCCTCGTGGGATCACCTGCAATAGCTTTCTGATGTGGCGTTCTGTAATAAACGGCAGGAAGAAAAGTTGTAAGAAGTTCTCTGCGACGATAAAACTCATCCGCTAGTTCTGGCAATTAAATGCGTTATTGGGGGTCATCAGCAAGTAAATGTTTAATGTTTTCGACTGTATTTTCCGCGCCTTCTTCGATAGCCACCCGAATGAGTTTTTCAAATGGCCGCATAAAGAACTCCAACTCCATAATCTCACAGGAAAATTCCAGATCTGTTTCATCCCCGCCATCATGGCAGGACATCTGGTAAGTGTTCCTGAATGGCGCGTTGACACCTGTTAAAGTCACTTTTTGAGGCGGCTCAAATTCTGATACTTCGAAGACTGTCTCTACTTTTTCCCCTTGCTCTTGCCTGGTTTGCCGGGCTTTCGCGCCTACGAAAACCTCTTTTCCAGTCAAGGGACTAAATTCCGAAACTTCCAATGCCCATTTAGGGTAATTTTCAAAAAACTTTTCACCTACAAATCGAAACACGTCGTTAACTGGCTTGTTAATCTCGACGCTTGCTTTACCTATTACTGGATGAGAAAAATCGAATGTGTACATAAGCTTTCTCCTGTCAAAATGAATCGCCGTTCCGTGACGGTTTAAAGTCCTGTGTCATCAGTCTCAATTCAGCTCTATTTGGAAACATTACGGGCTGGCAAATACAAAAAGGATGCCTACCAGAGACAACGACTGCTCACACGGTAAGACCGTGCCATTTATAAGTTGGTTCAGAAAATAATCGTTTGAATTATTGGGATTCGCGGTTATTTCATTGCTCATTCCTGTGTTTTCCAGACTGATTGACAACCACCCAATGGGTGATAGGTTATTTAGGTAGTTAGTTGTTTTAACTTAATTAAGTCAACCACAACTGAGGGAAGAAAAATGATTATCGTCAAATCTAAATTTCTGGTCAGAATAATTCCAGCCATACCTTTTGTCTTAGGGCTTTGTTTTAACCAACCTGTTTTCGCAAGTGAGCATGAAACAGCTTGTAAGGAACATATACAAGACAAGATCGCTTGGGATAGTAATTCACCATACGAGAGCGCCCAGAAATGGGATCCAGCCAACTTGGAAAGCTTATGTAAGGGAACGAAAAACCCTAAAGAGCCTGGGGAATGTTTCCAAAAAGTAATGACAGGGCATGTCAAATGGGGCGCTAGCGATAAATGGGAATGGAAAAATGCTATCAGCCTATGTGCAGGCACTGATAATTCCGATGAAAGGATTGCCTGTTTCAAAGGCAGGATAAGCGCTGGAGAAAAGTGGGACGCTGCAATTTTACAATGCCAGTCGAGTGGCAAAATTGTTATTCAGTAGCCTATGCTACGCTCGCTCGAGTGTTTGAAATTCGTCGAAAGCCAGCCGGACGGCTTTCAAATACAGTTTGGCCTTGGGCGGGCTTTTGCTTGATTGAACGGCAGTCCAGGCAAAAGGTGGTATAGATCGAAAGAAAAGCATGGTTTTGGCTCCCCGACCTGTTGGGCCGGGGATTTTGCCAAGGCGGCATTGGATTTGGGCATTTATGGAAGACTGCCCACTTTCCACTGTTTTGGTGGATCGCTTAAGTTCCTCTTGCGCCTTGCACTCAACCGCTTACGACGCTTTTAAAACACGTTCTGGATGGTGCCGTCAAAAATCAATATCCCATCCTCCCGCTCAACTTCCCGCACCGTCTTTTTGGCTTGCTGCCATAATTGTTTTGGGTCATAGTCGTCCCGGCTTAAAAAACGAGTCATTTGGTCATCGCTTACGCCACCATCCAGCAAGCTGGACAATCCCGTCGCCGTCGTTTTGCCACCCCAAGAGACATTAGGCACTTTTGGTTTTCATTTCAGTCCTTGAATACAAGCAACCGTCAAGCCCCCACATCGTGGGGGCGATTTAACTAAATCGAGTCGTTCTCAAATTTTTCGAGGGTAAACAATGGAGATAACGAAACATGGTTAACCAAGCTTAAGTGCAGAGTCTCCTTGATCAAGGTTGAAAGTATGCACAACAGATTGATCAACATGGTTAATAGTAGCAAGAATTTGTTTCGGTTCAGCCAGCGCTGGCGACATTGTCCATCTATCATATTTATCATTTCCGATGCGTATCATGCCAGTATGGGACGATTTGTTAGCATCGATGACTGGATCTCGGTCATAGTAACCCAACCGATAGCGTAGTTGTTCAATATCGTTAGCAGCACCGGTCAAAAACACCCACCCTGGAGCGATACGATGCCTGTCTACGTACGCGTTTAAGCGTTCAGGCGTATCATGCTCTGGTAGTAAAGAGATCGAATACATAAATACGTCGCGCCCCAACCGGTCACCAAACAGTTTTTGCACTTGTCGCAAATTGGCTGTAGTGCCAGGGCAAATGCCTTTACATTCTGTGTACATCATATTGATGGCGACGACTTTATCTCGAATCAGGTCGTCATAAAACTTAACGGTCTTACCTTGGTGGGTGGTCAGCAACGTATTGGGGAAGCGGTCATCACCAGCAACATCTTCCAAGTAAGGAAATTGGGTTGGCAAGTTGAGCTTGGGGGCCGCCAATAAGCCAAGGGTCGCCGCTGCGCCCATACCCATTAATAATTTTCTTCTTGTGTTCATGTCAAGTCCTCCTGTATATGCCGTTAATTTTAATCTGGATCAACAATATCCCAGCGCACCATCATTGCATGGTCTTCATGGACCAGATTGTGGCAGTGCATGACGTACTTCCCGGTGAAATCGCGAAAACGCATTAATACTCTCATCGTCGTAGTCTTGCCAAGCACGAAAACATCCTTTCGCCCTTGTTCGTGAAGGGGAACAGGAACGCTAATGCCATCAACCGTTTTACTCAGGATACGGCCTTCCTCAAAATGGATATGGATAGGATGATGCCAACCGCCTGACGGGTTGACTAACTCCCAGATTTCGGCGCTGCCTTTGGTAATTTCCGCTCTTGGCGAATTGACATTAAACAAGCGGTCATTGATCGTCCATAAGCCATTTTTACGGGCAAATTCCCAGCGCCGCACTGGCAATGCCGCGAGTTCATCGGCAGAAGGCAGTGGTGGCAATGGCCGTAAAATATTAGGCACCCTGCTGACATCGGGTTCTGGTGGATTGCGGTCAACGACAATTTTCAGCACCCGGGTTCCGGGCGCTTTGACATCTTTGGGGCCGCGCGTGTCTTCTTGGTTCAAGCGATTTACAAAATAAAGCTGGGTACCAATCGCATAGTTAGAAAAATCCACCACAATGTCTGCGCGTTCTGCGACACCCAGCCGAACTTTGGGCTGATTCAGCAGCGGGGCGGGCAACAAATTGCCGTCGTTGGCAATATACGTAAACCTTTGCACGACATTGCTTGGTGTTACCAGATAAAGTTCGTAGAAACGTGATGGCCCACTGTTAAGCAAGCGCAGGCGATACTTACGCCGCGCCACTTTCAGGACCGGCTCTATTTTGCCGTTGACGACCACTTTATCGCCCAGGACACCTTCCGGATTAAACTGATCGAAATAAAGGATACCGCTCGCATCAAAACGCCTGTCCATAAAATTCAACGGATAGTCATAAGGCCAACTGGGCAACCGCAAGGCTTCCGGGTTTGCGCCTTTCTCGTTGCCTGAGTCCAGCTTATCGAATAACAGGTAAAACCCGGACAGGCCACGGTAAACATTGGGTGCGGTAAAGTCCAGGGTATGCTCATGATAAAATAATGTTCCTAACGCCTCACGATAGTCGCCAAAGGTTTCAGGGCTATTTTCATAGCCTGCCATGACATTTGAGTAGAGATGGTCTTTATAAGATCCCGTGCCGTTCAGGGTCGGGCCGGACTTGTTGATGCTATAGTAGTCGCCCGGGAAACCGTCGCTCTCAGATCCTGTGTGCAAGTTATGTAAATGGGTAGAAATCTCGGGCGTACCAAAACCGACGTGATCTTGCGGCAGGTTGTTGTGAATACGGCAGATGACAGGCTTGCCGTAATGGGCGAAGTAGGTGGGGCCGGGTATGCCGGCTGCCTGCGTCGCGGTTGCATAACCCCAGACCGGTTGTGGCGGATAGGCCGGATTGAAGGCCCAGGCAGGGTTTTCTTCGGCGGACATCTCGTAGAGTTCTAAATCGGGTGAGTTGGCAAATTCGTCCCAGCGCTGGTGGTTATTGCGGCCACATTCACCGCCTTCCGAATTGGCTTGGCCAATAGGCAACGGATCCAGGGTGTTGACCGGTTCTGCCGGGGTAATTTGGTTAGGTAAATATTCCGCCCACGGCGTGGTTGCAGGACTTGGCGGAATAATAACAATGACTTCCGCTTCGCTGTCTGCGGCACTCAGGAGCAGCGGGGCCGCAACGGACGCTGTGGTTAACTTAAGGAATGCCCTTCTTGAGTCCATATTGGATTTACTTTGAAAATGACCAAAAAAGTTCCAGTCTTTAACTTTCAGCATTATTGTTCCAACGCTGTCCGCCAGGCTGCGTAGCTTCAAGTTTGACGATAATTTAGGTTTCATGATTCCTCCCTAAGCAGGGGTAATAATCAAAAGGGGTGGACGTGAATTACCAGGGTAACCCACGTCGCCGTTATTTATCCGAGTTGCTCGGATTAAGCTAAATGCGTTGGCTGGGTTGCCTACTGTTTGGCAAGGCCAACTTACTCGACAAGTTTTAATGCAAGAGCAGTCATATACAGAAGACTAGCACGGGAAACCATAGGCATTGTTCATTCCAAAATGGCAAGATCCTATTTAAACCTTTGTGTAAAATCCTCGCGGGCCCCTTCCTTTAACAACTTGTAAGCATCCCTTATGTTTTCCTGTGAACTCGATAATAAAAGGTCTTTTCCTTTAACTAGCTTTTCTTTTTCATCATCTGTTGAAGCGCTGGCAACGGCATTGGATTTCTCTTTGGCAGATTCCATATCTTGCTTCGCTGAAGCAACTTTTTTGCTGTAAGCAGCAAGCAGTTTCTCATAAGTTTTAGCATCTTTTCCCGCAGCTTTAAGGACATCTATGCGCTTTTGTATACCTTTGGCAGCTGCATCGGCATCCGATACTAGCTGGCTTCCTTTTGTCACAAGAACCAGTCCTTCCGCACGCTCAACACTGCGCCTGCTTTTTAGCCATTCAGCCTTTACTTTGTCGGCAACATTTTTGACATCCTCCTTTGTTGCGCTCTGGCTTATTTCTGACGTGAGCGCTTCAAACATATCAATTTCGGCATTAAGCTCAGCAACCAGATTTTTTCTTTCTGAATCGTTCAGGTTAGCCATTTTTTCTAAATTGTCCTTGAATGGCCGAAGTTGCCTTATGCGATTGTTGACTTGCGTTAAAAGATAGTTTTTCCCTTTGATGGTCATGTCTGTTGTGGTATTAGGATTATCCTGATCTTCACCAACAACCTTTTTTACAGAGAAGCTGTTAGTTTTTTCGGTTGGGTCTTGATTATCTGCCGCCGGATTGCTGACTGTGGGTTCCTGGCTCTTATCTGGTGTCGCTTGATTTTGTGCAATTGACGTGTTTTTTACAGAATCTTTACCTAAAAATGAATAGGCAATGATTACGCAAGCGAAAATCATGGCTAAAAATAATGCTTTGGGGTTTTTCATAATATTGCCTCATACTGGTAAATCAAGATCGAATGAAGCCGATTGCTTGTTCGGCCTCCTTTGAACTTATTTTATATACAAACTGTCAGGCCGTTTTTCTTTCTAAACATAATGCTTTCAGCCCTAACATTGATGCCTTTTGGAATGGTGGCGGCGGAGAGGCTTAGCCTCTCCGCCGTCAGCCGCACAGTGCGCGTGTTGCAACATCGTGCTTAACTATTCCGGCCTAGCTAGGTTGGCGGTGTTTTGCCAACCTAGCCTTGCAATAATACCGCTTCCCTTGCTACCGCGCTCAGTTTACCGTCAAGGTATAGGTTGCTGTATCCGTTGCGGTACCATTGGTCAATGTATAAGTAACCGTATAAGCACCTCTCTTAGACGCTTGACGTAAAGCGGCAGTCGTCGCACTTGCTGGTGCTGTTAACGCCCAGGTCACCTGCTGAGAAGTGGCACCAGTCACCGTAGGTATTGCAGTAGCACCACCGTTGGTGAAGCTGGAGCTGGTGATACTCACAACAGACGCAGCATTATTCGTTACATCATTAGCACGAACATTAAAAGCAATGCTCTGTGCTGCTACGCCGTTGGCTGCAACGGTAGTTGCATCATCAACAGCGTCAATCGTACCAGTCCCACTAAGATTCACAAATTGCTGGCTTCCTGGAACATTGCCGGAGTTATCGGTAATGGTTAAGAGTCCAGTTTTAGCGCCACCACCTAGGGCATTTGTTGGTGCGAAGCGTACAGTTATCACGCAACTTGCACCCGCCGCCAAAGTGGTTCCGCAGTTACCAGGCAACCCACCCACTCTCCTAAATCCGGCTCCCGTCGATACCGTTATGCCAGTAATAGACATTGGCGTGGTTCCTGTACCCGTATTCATGAGGGTGACTGGCATTTGGAAAGTAGTTCCGACCGGTACACCACCAAAACTCAGTACATTAGGTGTTACACTCGCTGTTGGCAACTGCACGACACCCGTACCCGACAATGTTACGGTCTGTTGACTATTCAACACTCCGTTAGAGTTATTGGTAATCGTTATCGTACCAGTACTCGCTCCCGCACCTAGAGGTGTAAAGCGCACATTGATGTTACAAGTTGATCCGGCAGTTAAAGTGGCGCCACAGCTAGTAGCTGGTGCTGCTACCCTGGCAAATGGCCCAGTCAACCCAATGCTATTTATTGTCAGGGTTGCGTTGCCTGTATTGGTGAGTGCTACCGTCCTCGTCGCACTGGTCGTGCCGGTGTTCTGGTTGCCAAAATCCAAGGAATTAGCTGGTACACCTGCAATAGTCACAGATGCAACAGGCGCTGTCCCTGTACCGCTCGCTGGGATGATGGTTGTCGATCCCGGTGGGTTGTGGGCGATGACAACACTGGCAGACTTCGCACCTAGACTAAGAGGTTTGAATGCCACGGAGAGTGAACAGACCGCACCGCCGCGTGTCAGGGTTGCACTTGCACAGGTGCCGCCACTTATCAAAAAGTTAGCCGCATCGACACCCGTTAGACTGATACCGCTCACCGTAAGGGGAGTAAGCCCTGTGTTCCTGACAGTGACAGACCGGGTCGTGGTGGTATTAACAATCCGGTTGCCGAAACCCAGCGAGCCGGTCACTACAGCGGTTGCAGCGATGGAAATCGGAGCTTCACGGAGATCACAAGTCCCCTTTACAGCGCCAGGCGTTGTACAGAAGCTGAGCTGTTCCATATTCCACAGCGTGTCGGTACCATCGCGGGGGACAGCACTATCGTCACGGACAGTCACACTGCCATCAGCATTGACGGTGATGGTGTATCCTGCTGAAGGTCCTGAGAACAATGCCTTATCGCAGTTGAGCGGCGCTGCAGCTAAGCAATCAGCTGGTACAGCAGGTGGGGTCAGGATTTCCCTAACCGCCACGATATTGCCCGGATTGACCTTGCCTGCAAACACAGCTTGTTGCAGGTTCATGCCTACAGTTCCAGGGCCAAAGTTTCCTGTAACCGCCGCATTCCCCATGAGGCCAGTGCTGCCATATTCAGTAGCCGGACTGGCAGGGTTAGTGCGAACACTGAGCCTGACGTTCATGTACTTGTCACCGTCAAGGATGTCATCGGCACCGCGGCCTTCAAGGGTGTCACTGCCTGCCCCGCCGAGGAGGATGTTGCCCTCGCCCCAGATAGGGCCTTCCAGGCCGCAGTAGTTCGTTACTGCTGCCGCAATCGTTGCCGCAGGATCGACTGTCCTGATACTGGCTGGCACTAACGCATCCAACCCGGTAATCCGCGCTACGCCATCTGCATCTAACGCATCACAGCCGATAAAGCCGATACCGCCAACCGCGCTGGGTATAGTGTTATCACCTCGCAAGGTATCGTTAAAATTCCAGCCGGACAGTGCTTCCACTTCGTTGAAGCGGTCGCGCACCTCGTTTGCTGGAGGCGCATTGACGATCGGAAGCGCTAAATCCGCATTCAGTGCCCCTTGATCACCCAGGCCGATGGACCAATCATAACCGGCCGCACCGGCGTTCTTTTCAACACCAGGGCCGGCGACACCAATGTCGTCGCCACCTTCCATGTCATAGTCGTCATCGCCGCCTTGGCCGATCAGAATGTCATGGCCTGGCAAGTTGTGGTCGTCGAAGAACAGGGTGGAACTGTCACCGATCAAGAGATCAGGTTGGTCACCGCCCTCTTCCCAGTCGTCACCGCTATCACCGAAGACGGCATCTGTGCCTTGCCCTGCAATAGCGAAGTCATCACCTTCGCCGGAAAAGGTCTGGTTGATATTGGCGCCGCCGTTGGTAAAGTCCTTGCCTCCACCCGCAATAATAATGTCGTCACCGATGCCGCCATCAATGGCATCATTGCCTGGACCGCCTTTCAGGAAGTCATTACCGGCAGAGTCAGTGATGATATCATCGCCTTCGCCACCGAGAACCACGTCGTCCCCGCCCTTGCCATCAATGATGTCGTTGCCAAGACCGCCCCAGAAGGTGTCGTTGTCATTGCCGCCCATAAATCGGTCGGCAAATTCGGTGCCGTTATAAACGCCCTGGCCGTTGATGCCTGGGGGGTCGATAGTATTGGTTGCCCGATATCTGATGCTGCCATCAGGAAAGCGGATCAGCAAAAGGTTTTCCTTGCATTCCGAAGCCGGGTCATCTGCGACTATAGAACCGTGGTCTATAAAATACTGTGGATTTCCTTCGAACAGATTAGCCCCTTCGAATTTACAGTCCGCCGTTGCGAACGGGTCAGCCTTCAAGGTATGGGCATTGGTGTTACGCATCACCAACTCGGCAAAGGAATTGCCTTCAAGTTGAGACCTAAGGTTCATCCCTGGGGTACGGGCAAGATAATAAAATCGGTCTCCGTTTTGGAGATCGGTCAGTTGCTTCTCGAACACGTAGTTGAAGGTGGATCCTAACAAGCCGCCGAACAGATTCGTGATCTCGGCAAGGCCTCCCACCCAGAGGTCAACGTCGTCTAACCCAGTTTGAGAGATACCATTGACATTCACCCAGGCACCCGTACTGAACACAAAATCAATGATGTCTTCGGGCGGAAAGAGGTTGTCGGCACTTTCGTCACAACCGGCGGGATCATTGGGAAGAGCAGTACACACGGTAGCAGGATTGTCAAACAAAATACCGTCCGGCCCGGGCAAGGTTGTGCCATTGACAATCTGGTCAGCGACAATGCGCCTGGCTTTTAAACTGCCTGCCAGGATGGGCCCTGAGCCATCCGGA
>JAYVGW010000015.1:0-4080 GCA_043771735.1 Methyloglobulus sp. | reverse complement strand
GACACATATCACTAAAACAAAACGCCATCGTTTGGTTTATAATGAAACTTTAAGCACCGCCAAAGTACAATGTGACGATTACTACAAAAACAACGGGTTAACCAATGAAAGCAAGCAATAAAACTCTTTTTTCACAAAAAGAATTAATTAATAGATCGACAAAAGTAAAACCCAACTACTGGAAACTTTGAAACCTTCGCATGACTGAGTTCACAACAGCGATAAACCCCCACGCCGCCCAGCCCATATCACTTTTGGCGTTAGCTAAAAGCCTATGGCGCAACCGCCAACTTATCGCACAAATGATTAAGCGCGAAGTGATAGGCCGTTATAAAGGTTCCGCCATGGGTTTGGTTTGGTCATTTTTCAACCCTATTTTCATGCTGATGGTATATACCTTTGTTTTCTCAGAGGTTTTCCAAGCACGTTGGGGTGATATTGGTGATGCCGACAGCAAGACGCAATTTGCCGTCACCCTGTTTACCGGCATGATTGTGTTGGGCCTGTTCAGCGAAGTACTCAACCGTGCACCCGGATTGATTCTCTCCAATGTCAACTACGTCAAAAAAGTTATCTTCCCGCTTGAAATTTTGCCAGTGGTCGCCATGGGTGCGGCATTGTTCCATAGCTTCATCAGCCTTAGCGTACTTCTCGCCGCTTTTGCAATCTTCAATGGCTTCCTCCATTGGACGGCGGTTTACATCCCGTTTGTGTTGCTGCCCTTAGTCCTTCTCACCCTTGGCCTTGCCTGGATACTCGCATCCCTCGGCGTGTTCTTGCGCGATGTCCAACAAACCATAGGCCTACTCACCACGGTATTGATGTTTCTTTCCCCCGTGTTTTACCCAGTTTCCGCCGTACCGGAAGGTTTTCGTGCTTACATCATGGCCAATCCGCTCACCTTTATTATTGAGCAAGCGCGGGAGGTCTTGATTTGGGGGCATCCGCCAGACTGGGAGGGTATTGGGATTTATATGCTTGCCGCCACTGCCATCGCTTGGCTAGGTTTTGCCTGGTTTCAAAAAACCAGAAAGGGGTTTGCCGATGTCCTCTGATGAGATCGCCATCCGCGTTATGAACCTCAGCAAGTGTTACCAAATCTACGACAAACCTAATGCCGGCTGAAACAGTTGATTTGAGTAGGGTGGGCAATGATTTTCTTCCCACCACATTGATGAGTTTATACTTTGGGTGTTGCAATCGCACGCAAAAAAGCCTGCCCATTCTGCTTGGCGAATTAACATGACAAAATTGGAGGCATCGAGATGAGCGACATCGTAAAAATTGAAAATCTGAAAAAGCTGATCATCCAGATTAGGGGACAAAATGTCCTGCTTGATAGCGATGCCGCCCAAATCTATGGAGTTGAAACCAAACGAATTAATGAGGCAGTAAAAAACAATCCAGATAAATTCCCGCAGGATTACATGTTTGGACTTAGCGAGGCGGAATTTTCTGATTTGCGGTCGAAAATTTCGACCGCAAAATTTGCCAAGACGAGAGTCGCTCCTAACGCCTTCACCGAAAAAGGCTTGTATATGCTTGCTACAATATTGCGAAGCAAACAAGCCACAGAGTCTACTTTTGCCATCATTGAGACCTTCTCAAAAATTCGGGAGCTATCGAGAAGCGTCAAAGAGTTGTCGGATATACAAGACAAAGCGCAGCAAAAATCACTCATGCAAAGAAGCGGTGAATTGATTGCCGAAATCCTGGATGATGATTTGCAAACAAGTGATGCAGAAACGTCTATTGAGTTGAATTTTGCCGTTTTGAAGTTCAAGCACACGATAAAGAAGAAACGCGGAAAATGATATGTTGCATGGCCTCCGAAATAATCAACTCCAACCCCAATAGCAATAGAGTGGTAAGGCATCCCGTATGACTGACATCGCCATCAAAGTCGAAAACCTCAGCAAGTGTTACCAAATCTACAATACCCCGCACGACCACTTGTTGCAGATGCTTGAAATTATAAAGGCAAACACCTTGCGCTGTGTACAATCAACAATCACGACACGGAGATTGAAATGCTGAAAAGTTACCAAGCCATATACGATCATGGTCGATTGACCTGGTTGAACGGTGAGCCATCCGTAGAAAAGGCACATGTCATTGTCACTTTATTGTCGGCTGAAGAAGCCCCTGTTCTGAAAGCAAAGCGCCAGCCATCCCCACGAATTGCCGGACAAGGTAAAATTTTGGGTGATATTATCGCGCCAGCTGCGCCTGTTGAAGATTGGAACGAGTTAGCATGATTTTGTTAGACACACATATCTGGGTTAATTGGATATTACTTGGCCGTGAGGCATTAAAACCGATTATTACATCTGCGATTGAGGATGCCGACAGAGTTGTGGTTTCCGCCATATCCTGTTTTGAAGTTACTCTATTAGCCAAAGGTCAAAAACTGGAACTGCCTTTATCGACAGACGAGTGGATAAAGGAAGCGCTGGAACGGTCTGGCATTGAGTGCTTGCCCATTACTTGTTCAATTGCGCAACGATCTGTGAAATTGACTGATATTCATCGCGACCCAGCTGATCGGATTAGCATTGCTTCAACATTGGAGTATGGTGCTCAGTTAGCGAGTTATGATACGGTATTTCCAAACTACCCGGAGCTTTCTGGCTATTTGTTGACGGGGCAGTAAGCATGACTGACATCGCCATTCGCGTCACTAATCTCAGCAAATGCTACCAAATCTACGACAAGCCGAACGATCGGCTCAAGCAGTTTATACTGCCCCGCTTACAACGCTTGCTTGGGCAAAAACCCAAACAATATTTCCGCCAGTTTTGGGCGCTCAAGGGTGTTTCCTTTGAAATCAAAAAAGGCGAAACGGTCGGCATAATTGGCCGTAACGGCAACGGTAAATCTACATTGCTGCAAATGATTTGCGGCACGCTTAACCCTATTCGTGGCAGCATTCAAACCAATGGCCTGCCCATTCGACTTGTTGCCTTCAAGTTCTTAAGGAGACAAAAGAAATGAGACTAACTAACGCACAAATAGACACGATCCGCAAAGCGACTAGCCAAAATTTTGGTGAAGATGCGTTGATTTGGCTTTTTGGATCACGTTTGGATGATACCAAACGCGGCGGCGATGTTGACTTGTATGTCGAAGCCACGCACCGAAATACTTTAATGTCAGAATTGCGTTGCAAAATTGCGCTTGAAGACAGTTTAGATTTGTCCGTTGATCTGGTCGTAAAAGAACCCGGCAAAGACAAACCGATTTACAACCTGGCAAAAGCTCAGGGGGTTAGATTATGACAGAGCATTTACGTCTGCTGGCGAAGCAACGGGGTTTGCGAGTTTTTCGGCTTGAAAACTCGAGTATAATATCAAAGTGCGAATAATTTCAAAAAGACCATTAAGAGAGTTTTGGCAACGTCATCCTGAGTCTCAATCGGTAATAAATGAATGGTTTCGAAAGGCCAGCCAAGCCACGGCGATTTCATTTCCGTCATTGCGCGAGACTTTTGGCTCCGCAGATTATGTGGATGGATATACGCTATTCGACGTGGGTGGAAACAAATATCGAATTGCAGCAGTCATTCACTACGACAAACAACGAATGTATATTCGACAAGTTATGACACATGCAGAATATGACCGTAACGATTGGAGAAAAAAATGAGTTCCGTAATTGACTACCAAAGACTGCTGCCTGCTTGGCAAGCCCTCCAATTAGTAGCGCCTATTGCACACATTGAGACTGAAACCGACTACGAGCAAGCGACTACCTTGCTGAACAGCCTGCTTGATCTTATTCGCGATGATGTAAAGCATCCTCTTTATTCACTTGTCGCGGTGGTCGGTGATCTGATCGAGTCTTACGAGATAGACCACGAACCCTTGGATATTTCACATACGCAATGACAACAGCATTAATTTTAAGTAATCCGTCCATTGGGAGTGGTAGCTATGCATGTTAATCCGTCTCAGCATGAACATGCGCCTCACTCACCACTACCTAGAACATGACCGACATCGCCATCAAAGTAGAAAATCTCAGCAAGTGCTACCACATCTACGACAAGCCAAACGACCGGCTCAAGCAGTTTTTATTGCC
>JAYVGW010000014.1:0-6521 GCA_043771735.1 Methyloglobulus sp. | reverse complement strand
CTATACTTTGCACAGGTTGACAAATATAAAGTTTTGTAAATTCAATTGATTATTAAAAGCAATTGCCAGTTAACCTGTGGCTTGTTAATAGCCATGAATAAAAAATAGCATTATGCTGATGGCAGTTGCTAAATTTTCATCGTCTTTGTTCTTAGCTTTTATAAATTACCCCACTGAATTTTACAGCCTATACTCTCATGGATTTATGCTACCCAAGCTTGTATAAAAACTTATATTCAATTTTTAACCAACCTTCGCCATCTCAGCTCGCATTTCGTCGATAATTTTCTTATAATCCGGCTTGCCAAAAATCGCAGAACCAGCAACAAACGTATCGGCACCAGCAGCTTTAATCGCACCGATGTTAGCACCGTTAACGCCGCCATCGATTTCCAAGCGGATGTTAAAACCGCTCTCGTCGATACGTTTACGCACTTCACGCAATTTACCTAAAGCGGAAGGCAGGAAGGATTGTCCACCGAAACCGGGGTTTACCGACATCAACAAAATCATATCCAGCTTATCCATCACATAATCCAGATGGTTTAAGGGCGTACCAGGGTTGAAAACCAAACCCGCCTTACAACCGCAATCTTTAATCAATTGTAAGGTGCGGTCGATATGCACCGAACCTTCTGGATGGAAGGTGATGAATGTCGCACCTGCTTTGGCAAAATCAGGCACGATGCGGTCTACTGGTTCGACCATCAAATGCACGTCGATAGGTGCAGTGACACCATGCTTACGTAAGGCTTCGCATACCAGTGGCCCGATGGTGAGGTTAGGTACAAAATGGTTGTCCATCACGTCAAAATGGACAACGTCCGCGCCAGCGGCCAATACGTTATCGACTTCCTCGCCCAATTTGGCAAAATTGGCAGACAGGATGGAAGGTGCAATCCAGTTTTCGTTCATTTTTTCGATCCTCTAGGTTAAATGTAGTGATTATATCTTTTTTTTGGTGTTTCATCTTCGTTATACAATAGCTGCATTAAAAATTGCACAAGGCGTATATGCTTATGAAGCTGGTCACTTTTACCCATAACAATTATTCCCGTTTTGGCGCAGTGGTCGATGACGAGGTGGTTGATGGCGTTGGCGAAATCAATATTCCAGATGCAATGATTAATTTCATTTCTGCCGGAGATGCTGCGTTAACAGCCATGCAAAAACGCATAGGCACGGGAAAACACCGGATTCCTTTAGCAGAAGTCAAATTACAAGCCCCTATACCCAGACCAGGAAAATATCTGGCCATCAGCCTTAACTATGCCGATCATATAGCAGAAACGGGTCGTGATAGACCGGAATTCCCCAGCTTTTTTACTAAACAAAGCACTTGCGTGATTGCCCACGGCGATGCCATCCAGCGTCCGAAAGTGTCCGATAAGCTGGATTATGAGGGCGAGCTGGCTTTTGTGATCGGTAAACGCTGCCGCCATGTGCCAGTCGATGAGGCTTATAAGGTGATTGCTGGTTACACGATTGCCAATGATGTGTCAGTGCGCGACTGGCAATTCCGCTCACCGACTTTTACCGTAGGTAAGTCTTTCGACACCTGCGGCCCGCTGGGACCTTGGCTGGTCACTCGTGATGATATCGCCGATCCCCATAATCTCGACATAAAAACCTGGGTGGATGATGAGTTACGACAGGATTCCAATACCCGTCACATGCTGTTTAACTGTTACGAAATGATCGCTTACTTGTCGCAAGCGATGACCTTGGAGCCTGGGGATGTGATCAGCACCGGCACACCCAGCGGCGTTGGCGTGAAGATGGAACCACGCGGCTATTTGAAGCCGGGGCAGACGGTTAGCGTTGAGATTGAAGGGATTGGTAAGTTAAGCAATCCCGTGGTTGACGAACCTTAAAATGAGAAACCTACGCTTTAGCGATATTTTTACTGGCGTAGTATTCGGCAAGTTTCTGGTCAGCGTCCCTTTTTAACGCAGGGAAAGTTACCGTCACCTTTAACCCGCCAAATTGCGATTTGCCCAAAGCCAATTCAGCACCGTACATGCTGGTAATCCTCTCCACGATTGAAAAGCCGAGTCCGCTGCCTTGGGCGGTGTGGGCATTTTCCACGCAGCGGTGAAAGCGTTTCATGGAGTTTTCGTATTGATCCGGCGGAATGCCTGGCCCTGAATCTTCAACCTTGAATTGCAATTTCTTATCGCTTCCTTCCATATAAATCATGACATTGCCACCGACAGGCGTGTATTTGATAGCATTGTCAATAATATTCCTGACCAAAATAGTGATGAGCTGGGTATTCGCCATAATAGGCACGGCATTGTGTTCTTCAAATTCGATCTGGATACGTTTTTTGTGCGCCGCTGGCTCAAGTTCGGTAATTACCTGGATAATTTCCCGATTCATAATGGTAATTTCTTTGGTGAGGTATTCTTTGCCGGACTCGATGCGCGAAAAAGTGAGCAATTGCTGCACCATGTAAGTCATCCTGTGGACGGCCTGCGAAATCCGCAGCAGCGCCTGTTTGCGTACGGCTTCATCGGTCGTCCGCAAGGCCACTTGCGCTTGGGTCAGCAGCCCGGCCAAGGGTGTCCTTAACTCATGTGAAGCGTCCGCCGTAAACCGGCGTTCATGTTCAAAAGCTTGCTCAAGCTGTGAAAACAAGTTATTGATTTCATTAACAACAGGCACCACTTCATTCGGTAATTTTTTAGTATACAAAGGCTTTAAGAAGCTGGCTTCGCGTTTGGATAGCGCCCGTTCCAAACGATTCAGCGGTTTTAATGCGTACCCGACGATAAACCAGATAACGATACCCAACAACGGCAACCCGACCAGAAACTGGGTGACTAGTTGCTTGGAAATGTCATCGGTTAACTGCTCGCGTATCTCTTCTTTCTGGCCAACATGAATGACATAATCGCCTGAGCCATTGGTAATGCTGAACACATGCCATAAGTGGCCTTCTATTGTGGTCTCGCTGAAACCACGAATCGAAGAAGAAAAAGCAAATTTAGGGGCGCTTTCTGAGCGCAACAACAAACCATTGTCGTTAGACCATAATTGAAAAGCTATTTTTCTTTCGTACTTATGGTCAAACGCATCTGTTTGCAACAACTCGTCAAAAACATCCCATAAGGGATCTTCACTTTTGCTTCCATTGGACTCCGAAACCGGAAAATTTGGGGCAACCTTTGAACGCAACAGCAAGCCATCATTTTCAGATCTAAGCTGGTATGCGATTTTACGGTCATAATCTTGCCCTAATGCACCGGTTTGGATGAGTTTTAAGCGTTGTTCCAAAGCACTGTCTTGGGGCATCCCTTCCATAAAAGCCATCAACACCTTACTCGATTGGGCTAATTCAGCATCAAAAAGAGTAGCGACCTCGTTGCGGGTTAAGCGGTAGTTGACATAGGCAGAAATCCCCCATATCAGCATGGATGCCGATAGCAAGGTCAGTAACAGCAGTTTTCGTAACGAATAGTTCATTCTTCTTCATCTGAACCCGAATCACTTTCTGAATCGATAATGTAGCCTACCCCCCTAACCGTACGGATAATACTAGGGTCAAGTTTTTTTCTGAGATAGTGGATATGCACCTCCACCGTATTGCTTTCTATATCAGAACTCCAGGAGTACAGGCTTTCTTCGAGCCTTGCACGCGAGACAACACGCCCGATATTGCTCATCAGAAAACTGAGGATCTCAAACTCTTTCTGGGACAGCTCCACATTTTCATGGTTGAAAGTGACCTGATGCGAAGCGGGATCCAGTACAATGCCCTGGTGTTCAATGGTCGGCGTGCTTCTGCCCTCGTTCCGTCGCGCCAAGGCACGCAACCTGGCGCACACTTCATCCAACTCGAACGGCTTGATGACGAAATCGTCAGCGCCGCTGTCCAGGCCTTCTACCCGGTCAGGTACAGTATCTTTGGCGGTCAACACCAGCACGGGCGTTTCGTCCTTACGCGCCCTTAATGCCCGCAAGATGGACAACCCATCCATATCGGGCAAGTTCAGGTCGAGGACGACCAACTCATAACAATTCATCTTGAGCGCTTCGTCAGCCAGCTTGCCATTGGTCAGCCAATCCACGGCATAACCTTCCATTTTCAGGCCGGCGGCAAGGCCGTCGCCCAATATTTCATCATCTTCTACCAGTAAAAGTCGCATGTGACCTCATCAAATAATTGCCATTAACCGGGACAACGTAAACAAAAAAAGTTAACCCCGTCTTAAGCCAGGTCAATATGCTACAACAGAACCGGCAGCGAGTGTGTTTGTTATTCGGATAGCTGCCGTTAATGTTACACTTGCCGCCAGTTTAATCAGCACTGAGTTCCCTATTGCCGCCACTAAGCCTATACGTCCACATCCCTTGGTGTATCAAAAAATGCCCTTATTGTGATTTTAACTCACATGCCGTCAAAGCGGATTTGCCGGAATCATTATATATAAATGCATTATTGAATGACTTAAGCTTTGACCTGGAACGTTACGCCATAACCCGCCCTATCCATAGCATCTTTATCGGCGGCGGCACGCCCAGCCTGTTTTCTCCTGAATCTTTAGACCGCTTGATCGAAGGAATCAGGCAGCGCGTTAAGTTTGAAGAAAACCTAGAAATTACCCTGGAAGCCAACCCCGGCACATTTGAAAGCGAAAAATTTAAAGAGTTCAATAAGTTGGGCATCAACCGCTTATCCATAGGCATTCAAAGCTTTAATGATGATTTGTTGGCAAAACTGGGCCGTGTACACTCTGGGCAAAATGCCATCAGGGCAGCAGAAATAGCACATGATGCAGGGTTTACCAATTTTAACCTGGATTTGATGTTCGGCTTGCCCGGTACGGTTGCTGGCGATAGCGAACAAGATGTGAAAACGGCCATCGACCTTAAGCCCACGCATATTTCTTTTTACCAGTTAACCCTGGAGCCTAATACCTTATTCCATAAGTTTCCGCCCAAACTCCCAGATGATGAATTCATTTTCAACACACAAAAGAATTGCCAAAGCTTATTGGCCGATAACGGCTATCAGCAGTATGAAATTTCGGCTTACGCCCAGCTTGGGAAGCAATGCCGCCATAATGTCAATTATTGGCAGTTTGGCGATTATTTGGGGATTGGTGCGGGTGCGCACGGCAAAATCACAGAAACTTTACCAAACCAAATTACCCGCAGTTCTAAAGCCAAAAGCCCAGAACTTTACTTACAAAATCCATCTCAAAGCGGCGATGCCCAAACTATCGCCATTCATGAACTGCCCCTGGAATTTATCATGAACCAATTGCGGCTGCGGTGCGGATTCACCTTAAACCATTACCAAAACATGACCGGATTGGCTGCAACCACCTTGCAACCCGCATTGTCCGACTGCCAGAAACAGGGCTTAGTCACGCTTGAAAACGGTTATTATGCCTGTACGGATAAGGGTTGGGATTTTTTGGATACGGTTTTGGGGAAGTTTATTGCTTGAAAAATCGTGGCAATGCCCCAGTTCCGTTAAGATACGAACAAACACCCTCTCCTGCTGGAGAGGGCTGGGGTGAGGAGACACAAATAAGGAAAACCCCTTTAAATTCCCCCTCATCCTAACCTTCTCCCTCAAGGGAGAAGGGACTAAAATGGTTAACAGTTCGTCATTCCGGCATGGACTGCCGGAATCCAGGACATAGGGATGTGAAAATGATGTGTCGCTAACGCGACGGTTATTTTAATGTGGGTTCTCGTACCCACGGACGAGATACTTTTCTTTGTGCGGACAAGCCACATGGATGTGGTGAATGTGGAAAATGCAGGAGCATTTTTCCATAAAGAAAAGTATCCAAAAGAAATCCGCCCGATGCCGCTTATCTCCTGCGCTTCTCGCATTTATCAGGGGTTGTCACAAGGGACTTCCCTGTCCCTTTGACAACGTGCGGCTTCCCTGCCGCACCCCTAACGGGCTATTCCCGATAAATGCTCCGATGCTCGGCGCGGCATACGGGAGGTGGGATTTTTTTAAGGTAGGATGTGCTGAACGAAGTGAAGCGCATCTGTCGCGAACGATGCGCCTCGTGCCTCGGCACATCCTATGAACTGGGGAATACAATACAATTCTGTTTGGGGGGAATTTTTTAATTTTGATAGTCTGTCTGGAATTGCCGGGGCAGTTGTCAAATTTAAGGTTAGACGACTTATATTTAACGAAATCGTTAAAATGAAAAAATTTCCTCCAAATTTCAAGGGCGCAAAAATACTTGGCTTCTGTCTTAATGTAATGGGACTTACTATTAATTCCGAAAACTACTCTAAGGACAGTAAAGCTCTACATAAGGCAATCTTAGCTTGGACAAAGAAGAGCTACGCTTGGCTTCATGTTTATAATCCACGCATTGCTCAAGCATGCCTAGGGGGCGTTCTCATTTAAGCCAAATCAAAATGCTGGCTAGGCTGAGCATGGTCATATAATTAACCGCCAACCGCTCGTAGCGAGTGGCGACGCGGCGGTATTCTTTCAGTTTTTGGAACAACCGTTCTACGAGGTTGCGTTCTTTGTA
>JAYVGW010000013.1:0-7706 GCA_043771735.1 Methyloglobulus sp. | reverse complement strand
TAAGAGCTTATCCGCAAATAACCTGATAAATTTTGTGCTGTTGTGAAAGAATTGCAATAAATTACTTTAACAAAGGTTGCAATTCATTGAAAAGACTATCAAGCTGGAAAATGTCGGAAGATTTTTGGACGAGAGTGGAGCCGCTGATTCCAGCGCGACAAAGGGATTCCGATAAGGCCTATCAACGTAAACCGGGCGGAGGCAGGAAACCCCTGGGCCGACGGAAAGTGTTTGAAGGCATCTTGTACGTGTTGCGGACGGGCTGCCAATGGAAAGCGGCTCCCAAAAGCGACTACGGCAGCGCCAGTTCGGTACACCAGTATTTTCTGGAATGGCAGGCGGCGGGCGTGTTTGAACAGCTATGGTGCGCCAGCCTGTTGGAATATGATGAACTGGAAGGGATCGCTTGGGAATGGCAAAGCCTGGACGGGGCGATGGTCAAGGCGCCGTTGGCGCTGGAGTCGGTGGGCAGGAACCCCACTGACCGGGGGAAAAATGGCAGCAAAAGGAGCCTGTTGGTTGACGGACGGGGCGTACCCTTGTCGATTGTGCCCGGCGGCGCAAACACCCACGACGTCAAGCTGCTCGCCGCCGCCCTGGACGGCATTGTCGTCAGGCGCCCCGGTGAAGGTTCGCCCCGGCAGAACCTCTGCCTGGATGCCGGTTATGTGGGTGAACCGGCTAAGCGCGAGATTGAAGAAAGGGGCTATATCCCGCATGTCAGGCCGCGCGGCGAAGAGATTGCAGAAATGGACAAGAACCCCGGTTTTAAGGCAAGGCGCTGGGTGGTAGAGGTTTGCCACTCCTGGTTCAACCGGTTCAGGAAGCTCTTGGTGCGTTATGAAAAAATGGAACGAAGCTATCTGGGCTTGCTTATGCTGGCCGCTTCGGTCATCGTTTTACGGAAAATAAAACGGAAAGATCAGGGGAATATTATTTATGGATAAGTTCTAAGGCTTTGTGCGCCAAGGCCTTGGCAAGAACTACTATCCAAGGTATCGAACTCATGCACATGATCAAAAAGGCAAGATGATTTCCGCTGGTGGCGAGGTTATTTCAGCCGCAGGACAATTCTATTCTTTGGCTGCTTAATTAAGTGACCAGTTTATGTTTTGCTGCCTTAAATTAATTTACGCAACAGAACCGGTATGGATGCCCACAGATGGGATTCTGTAGAAATTCGAATGCAGCCGCGCTCACCCAGGGTACGCCTCAGTCGAACCGCCGCAATCGGAAGAAATCTACTGCGGTTCATTTCAGGTAAGGAGCACCGCAATTAATATGCCGCTTAACCGTGCGTGCAGCCGATGCCCACAAGCGGGTTCGGCTGACTCGAAACATTACCAAAATTGCCGTTTTCTATTCTAAACTCATAAGCCCAAGGCGTATTTATCACCTTTTTTCCTTGGCGACGTTTTTTTTTCAGAAACTCTATTACGACCTCAATTTCCGCGCCGAGTACGCATTTATACGTATAGTATTAAATAATAAAGAACTTACAATGCTGTGCGTCTGAGAGGCATTTTATGAAATCCAAAAGTTAAATATACCTCTTCAGAGTAAGCGGTCAGCCCTACCAGTTTGACGGATCAGGTTTAGTTGATTTCAATTTTTCAATAACTTCTGGAGCCAATGGCAGCAATTCGTCAATGCGGTTGTTTGGCCATGTTGGTAATTTTTCCAAAGTGTCTTTTAACCAAGCTTCGGGATTCAGGCCATTGAGCTTTGCAGTGCCCAACAGGGTTTGGATGACGGCAGCACGTTGACCGGCTCGTTCGGAACCGGCGAACAGCCAATTTTTCTTTCCAATCGCGATAGGCCGGATCACGTTTTCCACGGGGTTATTGTCTATCGGCAAGTTACCTGATTCGGCATAACGGATCAAGCTGGCCCAGCGCCTTAAGGTATAGTCGAGTGCCTTAGCTGAGGCGCCGCCATTGACTGTTTGGGCACGGGTTTCTATCAGCCATTGGTGTAAGGAGGTCAAGGTGGACTGACTTTTTTCTACACGGTGCTGCTGCCTTGCTGCGCAATCCAAGCCTTTGCATTCCCTTTCGATGTCATAAAGTACGGCGATGCGATCCAGGGCTTCTTTTGCCATGGGGCCCTGATGGGCCTTGTGCAGATCAAAGAATTTCCGGCGCGCGTGCGCCCAGCACGCCAGTTCAATGCAGGGCGCTTCAGATTTTAGTGTGTCAAACGAGGCTTTATAGCCACCGTAGTCATCAACCATCAGGTGGCCTTGCCAGTTCCCCAGAAATTGTCGGGCATGCGCACCACTGCGGCCCGACTGGTAATCGAACACGATGATGCGCGGACTTGGCTGCAGGTCATTGCTGCGGTACGCCCACAAATAAGCCTTTTTGGTTTTACCACGACCCGGGTCGAGTTGAGCGACCGGGGTCTCGTCCGCATGCAAAGTGTTGCCTTGCAACAGATGCCAAATCAACCGGTCGGCCAAAGGCTGAAGCGCCACGCCCAGTCGGCCAACCCAATCGGACAAGGTGGTGCGCGACAGGGCCACTTGGTTGCGCCCGGCCATTTGCTCAAGGCGGTATAAAGGCAAGTGATCGACGTATTTGCAAATGAGCAACCAGACCAACAAACCGCTAGCGGCCATGCCGCCATCAATGATGGCCGCGGCGATGGGCGCGGCGGCCATGGTTTCGCACTGGCGGCAGGCGTATTGTGGGCGGATATGCCGATGCACGAAAAACTTGGCGGGCTCTACATCCAATTGCTCGGTGATATCTTCGCGGATGGTGACTAAGGCATTTCCACATTGCCCACAGATGCAAGACGCCAACTCATGGCGGTGTTCGATACGCGGCAGATGGTCTGGCAAGGGTTGGCGGCCTGCGCGAGGGCGCTTGGGTTTGACAACCGTCACCCCGGTTTCATCCGATGTCAGCTGCTCCAATTCCGCTTCAATAGCGGCCACATCTTCATTCCAGGTGTCTGTGAACAAGTCGCCTTGGATAAGGCTTAACGCCTCGCTTTTAACGCCGTAACGCATCCGGCGTAAATGGGCGAGCTCGTAGGTCAGGGCTTGAATTTTGAGTTCTTTGGTTTGGATTTCGTTGTGCTTGGATTGAAGCTCGGCGTCTTTCTTTTCAACCTGTGCTAACAACGTCAGAACCATTTCAGTCAGCTGATAGTTGCTGGCCGTTGTAGGGTCAAAGGGTGTGGGTTCAGGTGCAGACTTCATGGATAAAATTATACCATGAAATCCTCTGCGATCCTTGATTATACTAGCTTTTAAGGAAAATAACGGGCCTAAATAGTAGCGCGTTTCAAACCTGCCAATTGACGTCAGGAAGCACGGCTAACCGTTGCCAATCCACCCCCGCAACCAACCACTGCCACTGCTCGACCGTCAATAAGAAACTCCGCTCGCCCACCTTAGGCCAAACAAACCGGCCTTGATGCAAGCGGCGTTGGCAGAGCCATACGCCGGTGCCATCCCAGACCAACACCTTGATGCGGTTGCCAGGCCGGTTGTGGAAAATGAAGGCCGATCCTGAGCAAGGCGGATGCCCCAAAACCTCTTGCACGATCATCGACAAACCATCAATACCCCGGCGCATGTCCACCGGTGCAACCGCTAGCCAAATAGCGTCGGGACTAGAAATTAACCCAGGCATTGAAGCAACTCCGAGACCCAGCGTGCGGAAACCGAAGCAGGTAACTCCAGTGAATAGCCACTGGGAAATCGTAGCCGTAGCGTTTCAGTTGCCGGAATGGCTTCAGGTTTAATCTCAATCGGAATCAAGCTAGAGGACGGTGGCTTGCCGGAGTCATGGTAAATCCGGAGCCGGCGGGAAAATGTTTTGGCATTTAGGCCATTCTGACGACAATAGTCCGCCTGCGATTGGCTTCCAGCTTGCCAATGGGTAATATGTTTAATATGGTGCTTTTTTAAGATCATGGCTCATCCTCATAAAAAACTAGAGGATAACTAAATGACCGAAAAGTTTTTAGGTGTGCGGGCTAGGCCGATACCTACAAAAGCTATGTGCTTGGTACCTACCACGGGATATCGGGCCGCTCCGTGCAGGAGTACCTGGACGAGTTTTGTTATCGCCTGAACCGACGATTCTGGGAAAACCAAATTCCTAATCGTTTGCTGAAACTGTGCGCCATGCATCCACCAGTTTTGCTGCAACCTGTGGGTTGTTAATAGCCATGAAAAACAATACGCACTAATGCTTCCGGTCACTCATTTTAGAGCCCATACGAGCGGAAATAGGTATCGTCAGCGTTGTCCCCATAAGGTCGAAATGGGCGCAGCCCATAGGCGATCACCGAGTGGCAAAGTTTCAGTGCCATCGTAAAGGATAACGCCCAACATAAATTGCTCTTTGGCGACGCTCATTAAGCGTTTAAGTCCTCGTAAGTCACTTTCCTTAATTGTCGCTGCCGCCTTAATTTCCACGCCGACCAATTGGCCCCCTGCATTTTCGGCAACGACATCGACTTCGTATTGGTCGTGGTCGCGGTAATAGAATAACTGATAGTCACCTTCGGAATTTGTAGTGTGCTTGAGCAGTTCCGAGTAAACGAAGGTTTCCAGCACATTGCCAAACCGGCTGCGATTTTGGCCGGCCAAGTCTGGTGTCAGGTCAACTAGGGTAGCCAGCAACCCTGAATCAATAAATTGCAATTTGGGTGTTTTTACCACCCGTTTGAGCCGATTGCTGGCCCAAACATCTACTCGTTTGAGCAAAAACATCTGCTCGAACACGCTGATGTACCGGGAGGCGGTTTTATGATCCAGTCCCACTTGGCCACCTAGCTGAGTGTAGTTGCACATTTGACCGGAAACATGCGCCAATGCCTTCAAAAAGCGGGGCAATTGGTCAAGTCGGTCGATGTTTGCCACATCACGTACATCGCGTTGGATAATTGCATCAATATATTGTCGGCTCCAAGTGGTGCGCCGACGATGTGTGGTTCGCACAATCGCTTCTGGATAGCCGCCTTGAAAAACAGCTTTGACCAATTCCCCGCCCACAAGCGGCGTAGAGACTGAAGGCAGTCTACCTGCAAAAACTTCGTCCAACCAATTGAGGGCGGCACCTCGCATCTCACCCTGCGAGAGAGGGAGCAACGTCAAGGTTTCCATCCGGCCAGCCAGGGAATCAGCAACAGTGGGCAGCGCCATTAAATTAGCCGATCCGGTCAGCAGGAAGCGTCCTGGGCGGCGATCTTCATCGACAGTTTTTTTGATGGCGAGAAGCAATTCCGGGGCGCGTTGGATTTCATCAATGACAGCACGATCCAGACCGCGAATCATCCCCACCGGGTCTTCTTTGGCCGCTAATAGAGTCAACGCATCGTCAAGTGTGAAATACCTACGATCCTGGCCTGCAATCTGACGAACCAACGTAGTCTTGCCAGCTTGCCGTGGGCCAACAATCATTACGACGGGTGTATCCGCCAGGGCCTCAGCAATGCGTGATTCGATGTGCCGTGGATAGAGTTGGGATTGGTTGTCCATGACGAACAATAATATCGTGTAACAGGGAATTAATCAAATAAATATAGGGAAAACTATATAAAATAATTGGGAAAATTGATACATTAAATAGGGGGTTTTATTATCAAACTCATAGGGTCTACTAAAAGAACGGCGTAACTTATTATCTTGGTGACCTAATTTCTAAATATATGTTATCTGATCTAAAAAATGCCAGGATATGACTGTTCCCTTACGCAAAGAACTTGACATCACAACCTGGCAGCGAATGTAACGTACTGGTTTTTATTGGGGCGGACTAGCTTTGCTTAAGTGTGGATTAGGTGTTGGCGATCCTGCCTTGAACAATAAGCCGATATCCTTTATCAAAATGCCCATGACCGTGCTGCTATTGTTGTTTCCTAAAATCCGGTATTTATGGACGTTCAGACCGCCTTCTGAATGTTCATGCAACCCCAATTTCAAAAACTTTTTTTGCACGGCCTCCCAAGATTCAACATCTGGGTGCTGTTTGACAAAATCCTTGAAAATGCCGGGACTCACTAACAGGATGCCTTCGGCAACCACATGGACACGGGTACCTGGGTTGTTATAGTTCAATGACCGGTCTTGCAGGCCTGCCAGCACCCAGTTCAAGAACTGCAGCCCAACGTTGTCGGTAGAGGAAGGTTTGCTGCTGGGCGCGTCCTGTGCCTTTGATTTATCCCGCTTTGCTTTGGTTTTAGAGCCTGTTTCCGTAGTAAAAGAATGGCCGCTCTTGCCCTGTTTAGCTGGTTCAACTTCTTTATCAGTCTGATTCATGTTGGTTAGACCAGAGCTATCGTCGATTTCGTCGGGTTGTTCTTTGGACGAACTTTCGCCGCCATTCAGTTGCGAGGTCACTGAGCCGGTAAACTCATCCGGCCAAGCTTCTGGATTTTGCCATACCTTGATTAACGGGATACAGATCAATGTGAAATCATGCGCCCAATTGTCGCCATGCACGGACATACGCCAGATAGCCCGATCCTGACAAGGCTCCAGTATTTGATGTTCCTGCAAGACATCAAACAACCGCTGGTTTTCGGTGGGAATCCCTGAATGCCCGGACTGGGTCAGGTACAAGCGCATGTTGTCTACCGTCCGTTTACTGACTAGCCAAAGTTTGTTGCCTGACCGCCAACCCGCCGCACCGTTACGGTTTAGGGGCAAGGTGTTTTCCTCAATGAGTTGCCGCAGCGCCATCACCAGCTTGTCATGCAAGGGGACGACTTGTGGTTTGACGGCCTTGGGGCTGGCGTCAGCACCCAAGTTACGCCCTACCGACTGCCTGTCGGCCAGGCTGATAATCTCGCCTAATACGTCAGCCTGGATGGCATCACCCGATACACACCCACACCAGGCTGAAAACGGTTGCTGGTCGCTTGCCAGCCAGGTCAGGCCAGGCCAGAGGCTGGCATAATACGGTGGACTAACAACAGCGATGCTTTTTCGTGCAAACGGTAGGTTCGGTTGCGGACAAATTCAATCCCATACCAGTGGGCCGCAGCATTGCTGTCCAAATCTCCACGCCAAGGATCCCAGATTCCAATTGCTTGCCCCAGGCCATCATAGAGGGACACCTTTTGGTCAACCGCAGGTTTTGCCAAGTCATGGCAAAGGGCGGCGGCAAATACGGCATAAGTCCAAACATCTTTTCGATGGACTAACTCTTCAATTGCTGTGCCAGGGGGCAACAAATAGCCCTGCCTCAGTGATAACGCCGTGGTGATGACTTCCAGGGTATGATCCAGAAGCCCTCCTGCATGGGCATGATGATGGGCTTCCGAGGCTGGGAGTTGCTGCACAAACCGGGCGTAATGGTGCAAGGGGCTTAAATAATACTGTTGGAAATGGGCGGCAGGGATACCCGCCAGCTCTTCAATCTGGTTGATCGCGGCAATCCGGGATGCCAGTAAAGCCCTAGAGGATAAGACGGGATAGGTATGGGGTGGCTGCTGGTTAGCCAGGTCTGACGTTAAGGAGACGGGAGGGGTTTTGTCCCGATTCAGAAATGTCAGCTTCTTACACCAGGACCCACGGTTAAAAACCAGATTATTAGAAGTTACGCATTGACGACAGGCCTAAATTCTGGGTTCAAATGAGCCTTTGTCGGCATGAACGTGCCGACAAAGGCGGCGATGACCCCATTGAACAGGTTGCGTTGGATACTGTAACAATTGCTTATCAAGGCCATGGCGCTCAGTTT
>JAYVGW010000012.1:0-4648 GCA_043771735.1 Methyloglobulus sp. | reverse complement strand
GCCCAACAAGTGATTATATGGTTTCCGTTTATATACCACTCTGTAAGCCTTAAAACAACTAAATTGTGATTTTAGTCCCATTTTCTAACTGTATATCATCCTATAATAGCTTGATATACGGTTCTGGAGATCCTGACATGCTGACTATTCCATCCAATTTGACCCGATTATTTGAAGCCCTGTTAGCAAAACAGGACATTCCGGTTAATCAGCGTCCCTCTTATCACAAGTGGTTACGTTATTATCTTGATTTTTGTCAAAAATACAGTTTGGAACCCGCCGAAAGGCATCATTTTTCAGGCTTTGACGAAAAGCTACGCACCAAGGATCAGTCAGAATCCCAACGTCAACAGGCCAGGCAGGCAATCGCTGTCTACTACCAAGGAGTTGTTGGCCACCCAGTCGCCCACCTGAAAAATCAGGCTGAGGCTATGGCGCAAGCAAAGTCCACAATTCAGTTTTCTCATTTGAACCCAATCGACGCAATCAACCCAAGCCAACTATCGGTAAAGGAAGTAAAGAAAACTTTGCCAAATCTATACCCATCCAATGGGCAAACTGTAGCGGCAAATTCCGACAGGTCGGCTGCGCCGACTCCTTACGGGGAAAATCCCCAAAATGGTTCTGCAGATTCAGGGGGTTTGAAGTTGACCGGCGCCAATTGGATTTGGGTCTACGATAACCTCAATTCGGCCATTAAGGTGAGGCATTACTCGCCCAAAACCTTACAAGCTTACAAATTTTGGACACAGAAATTCCAGGCCTTTAACAAAAGTAAGGATGCGCGTTTATTGACGATGGAGGACGTAAAAGGCTTTTTGAGCTTTCTTGCCGTCGATAAAAGGGTTGCGGCCTCCACCCAGAACCAGGCGTTTAATGCCCTGCTGTTTTTGTTCAACCATGTGCTTGAGAAGGAATTTGGCAAGGTTGAAGGGGTGGTCCGGGCTAAGCGTCGGGCTTATATTCCGGTGGTATTGTCCCGCAAGGAAGTCAATCGCGTGATCGGCCATCTTGACTACCCTTGTAGTTTAACCGCTAAATTACTGTATGGCTGTGGCTTGAGGTTGTTTGAATGCCTTAAACTGCGGGTGCAAGACCTGAATTTTGATATGAAGGTCATCACCATCCATGACGGCAAGGGACAGAAAGACCGTACTTTGCCTATGCCGGGGGCTTTGTTGCCAGAGCTACAAGCCCAAGTGACAAGGGTGGTACAACAGCACCAGAAAGATTTGTCTGCCGGGTATGCAGGGACGTTTTTACCGACCGCTTTGGGCGATAAATATAAGAACGCCGCCAAGGAACTGGTTTGGCAATGGTTGTTTCCGGCAAAAATGCTGACGTTGGTGCCCGATACAACAGAATACCGTCGCTACCATTTACACGAGACCCATGTGCAAAAGGCAATCAAGCAAGCGGTACGAAAAAGCCAAATTCCCAAACGCGCTTCTGCCCACACTTTTCGCCATAGTTTTGCCAGCCATTTATTGCAGGCAAACTATGACATTCGGACGATACAAGAGTTGCTGGGGCACAGTGACCTGAAAACAACGATGATTTACACGCATACAGTACAGAGCGTTACGATTAAGCAGGCCAAAAGTCCGCTCGATTTTGTTTCAGAATGAAACCAAGAAAACTAAACCCACCGTCCGCTCCTGGCCGGTTTGAGCCGATCAGTTTTAGTAAACCTTTTCAATTTCAATTTTTCATAGTGTTAGTAGAGACTTAAACTAATTTCTAAACATGTCAGATCATATTCAGGCTTTTACATATGTCGGGCTTAACCCGCTCTGCAAGCCAGTCTATCCAGGCTGAAAAATTATCGCCTTTAGTAGATGATAATTTGATGATCTGGATATCGGGATTGACCTGTCTGGCGTAATGAATACAACGCTCCACATCAAAATCGACATAGGGTAATAAATCGATTTTATTAATCAGCATTAAGTCCGCCGCATGAAACATATCCGGGTATTTAATCGGTTTATCATCGCCTTCGGTCACCGACAACACGACTACTTTATGTGCTTCACCCAAATCAAATGAAGACGGACACACTAAATTGCCGACATTTTCTATTGCCAGCAGACTGTGATCCTTAACGCCCAAATCCATGACCGCATGGCCGATACCGTGCGCATCCAGATGGCAGGCGCGGCCGGTATTAATTTGCAAGGCCGGTACGCCTGTAGCCCTGATTCGATCCGCATCGTGCTCGGTCTGTTGATCGCCTTCGATAACTGCAATAGGAAAGCGGTCTTTTAAAACTTTAATGGTTTCAACCAGCAACGTTGTTTTACCTGCTCCGGGGCTTGAGACCAGATTCAGGGTAAAAATATGATGTTGTTGAAAATATGCGCGGTTCTGCGCGGCATAGGCATTGTTTTTACTGAGCAAATCCTGCTCAACTTTAACCAGGCGCTCGGTTTCATGATGATCATGGGCATGGCCGTGATGACTGTGGTCATGTTTGAGAAGGTGCTGATTCTGCCCGAGCACAGGTTTCAGCTTCGTAGTGTTATTAGTTTGACCGCAACCGCATATTCCGCACATACACATCCTTCGATTAAATAACGATTAAATCTTTAATTTTCATTTCAGCACCCTGAATCACAGTGGCAAAAGGGCTACCGCAATGCATGCACGGGTCGTGCAGGCTATCCATCTCGAATTGCAGCTGGCATTGCTGACAAAGCCCAAGTCCATTGAGTTCGGAAATAATCAGCTCGGCATTTTCCGCCAGTGAGTCTTTCATGACCACATCAAAACCAAAGCGTAATGCGTCCGGCTCAACGCAGGACAGTTTACCGATTTCCAGGGTCACTTTGGTTACTTTGCTGAAGTTTTGTTTCAGCGCATGATTTTCTAGTATTTCCCGCACATTCTCAAGCAGGGATAGTTCATGCATGGCTGTCCTTGCCATGCACCCTTCGGGCAAGTGCAAATTTGCTCCTGGCAAATTTGTCATGCATTATCTGCTTTTTGTCGCCACGCCGCACTATCAAGATTACCTAATAATTGACCTGCAAACTGACACGCTAGCTCTAAATGGTCTTTAGCATTAGTGCTTAAACCCTCGCCCAGTTCAAACTTTTCCCCCTTAATGCTCAATAGAAAACACGGCGGCGGCGTTTGTTTTTTTATCCCTTGATAAACATCCAAAACCGCAGATGGACTCATCGCGTGAGTGGTGTAGCTTTTGTCTCTGGCAGGTGTAAGCACGGCAAAATCAAAGGCATTGACACAAGAGACAGAAGCATCGACAAACAAGACCAATTTCCTGTTTTCCAGATCCAGCGCATGTTCAATCTGCAACTGGAAATCCGTCAGTATTTCAATCGTGTCCAGACATACTGCGCCCTCGACGTATTCCAGCAATAACGGCCCCAATGCGTCATCGCCGCGACTGAGATTGCCATAGCCAAACAGGAGTACCGGTTTAACCATTACTGTGCCGCTCTATTTGACCGTCACTGTGCTTAACCAGTTTGTCAATTAACTTACCTTCAGCATCAATGAGTTCAAGCTGCAACGGCATTTTTCCTACGGCATGGGTTGCACAAGACAAACAGGGATCATAGGCACGAATCGCCACTTCCAGATTATTCAATAAAGGCTCGGTCAATTCCCGGCCTGATAAATACTCAGCCGCCACTTGGCGAACGGATTCATTCATCCCCATGTTATTGCTGGTGGTCGAGACGATTAAGTTGGCCTTGGTGACGATGTCATTCTCATCAACTTGATAATGATGGAATAACGTACCGCGCGGCGCTTCAATAACACCCACGCCTTCATAGCGCTTTTCACCTTGTGCGACTAAATTATGGCCCATGAGGTCAGGATCGTGAAGCAATTGCTTGATACTTTCGGCACAATGCAGAAGTTCAATCATACGCGCCCAATGAAACGCCAGGGTGCTATGGATCATAGCTTCACCGCTGTGCGCTTTAAATTCCACGCGAGCGGCTTCTGCTAACGGCGTGTTAATATAGTCACAATTATTTACCCTAGCCAACGGCCCTACACGATACCAGCCGTTTTCCTTGCCCAGCGACAACAGATAAGGAAATTTCATGTAGGTCCATGAACGAACTTCTTCATGGATATAATCGTTATAATGGCAATAATCGACATGATCCATAATCGTTTCGCCTTTATCATTTTTGGCGCGTATGCCGCCATGATAAAGCTCCAATGCGCCATCGGGTTTGGTTAAGCTCAGATAATTGGTGCGTATGGTAGCGAAGTCATCATAATAAGGCAGATTGGAGCAATGCACTTTTTTAATGAGTGCGACCGAAGCTGCGGCCCACTCAATCATCTGGTCACTATCTTCCAGCAAATAATCACGTTCGGCTTTAGTCAACGATTTATTCATGCCGCCCGCAATCGCTCCGGTACCGTGAATACGTTTGCCCGATACCATGCGTATCACTTCCTGACCGTATTTACGCATCTTTACGCCTTGTAGGCCAAGATCCGGAAATTCACCTAGCACGGCAATAATAGAACGCTTGCTGATATCGCTTTCAAAACCAAACAATAAATCAGGGCTGGATAAATGAAAGAAATGCAGGGAGTGGGATTGCAGAACTTGCCCAAAATGCAGGAGACGTCTTAATTTGTCCGCTGAAACGGGTAA
>JAYVGW010000011.1:0-4308 GCA_043771735.1 Methyloglobulus sp. | reverse complement strand
AGCAATACGACAGTATCAACTCCTTGCATGTGATGCTTGAATGAATCAAGGTCACGCACGTCCATCATGTGGGTGATTGAATCGAGCGATCCGTTGTCGGCTTTATCCAGGTTAATGACATCCCAGGTGGGCTGTAATTCCTTGATTAACCTGAAACCAACAAACCCACTACCGCCAATAACAACACACTTCATGCAAATTCCTTAATGTATTTAACAAACTAAACAAATATTGTCGCTTCTATTTCATTACCAAAGCATTAAAGGCTAAAAATATATGACTTATGCCGTCCCATAAGATTTGCCTCATCAAATTTGAGGTTTAGCAAATATGGCCTTCAGCCAGTCGATTTATATGCCAATTAATTTTGCGGGTGGTTTTGGCAAACCAGGAAACGCTTTCCAAACGATTCGGCTTTTAGAAAAAAGCACAACCCAAACGGTCATAAAAATTATCAAGAAATAGTTGGCCAAGCTCTGGTGGTTGATATACCACTTCTCAACATCGCCCTTGTAAGGTGCAATGATAGTGTCATAATAGATTACCGGATCGCTTGCGTTATGGAGCATGTTTTCTTCATCTCGAAAAATAATTGACCCAATGCCGGAGAGTCCTGGACGAACTTTAATAATCTGTTCTTGAACGTCGCTGGCAAAAGCCTTAAAACAACGTTGCGTCTGAGGACGAGGGCCAACAACACTCATATCACCAAAAAATATATTTAACAATTGAGGCAGTTCGTTGATTTTGGTTTTACGTAGGAAGTGACCAAAAGGCAAAACCCGCGGATCATTTTTAACAGTGACTGTGCCAGTGCCTAAGTTGGGGCTATCCTTAAGCATAGTCGCAAACTTAAGTAATGCAAACATCTTGCCGTTGCGGCCGACACGTTGCTGGGCATAAAACACCTCGCCCTCGCCAGAAAACTTAAGGGCAATAGCGATAGGGACCATCAATGGGGTCAGCAGTGCCAAGGCAATTCCGGAAAAAATAATATCAAATAGTCGTTGCATGCTGTTGCATCCTTTAATGAAGTGGGGGCAAGGTTTTTTTAACAAGATTGATTAAAAATCAAGGTATGGACACTAACAGTAAATTCCTTAAGCTTGTTGTTACTCTGTGTTTCTGATCCACCGTAGCAATATATCTGTAAAAAACAGAGACTAACATACGTATGAATACCTAGTGTTAGTGTAGAGCAAGAGCGGGGTTTTCTTGCAAAATTAAGATGCATTAATCAAGCAGGTTGCAGGTAGGCACAAAAATGAATTGATCTGGTGGATAGAAAAATTTAAAAATTAAGTATGCTACGCCTTTTTGCAAAAGCTAAAATAAGCCATATTGATGTGCTTTTGGGCAGATTTGCCCTGATGCCATATTTAATTTATGAGACATGGATATTAGCGGGATAGCATCGTGCTTATTGTATCAAACCCAACGCCTATGTCATCGAAAAGCGTCGGTTAACTTATAAACTACAAATTCTTTATTCTCTGAATAAGCTGCCCATCAATAAAGCCTGTTGAAGGGCTTGGTCAGATATTTCTTAATCCCTAACCCATGGATACCATGACAGAAAATTTTGCGTTAGATCGTGATTACGCGTATGAATCCTTGAAGATTCCGCCCAATTCCATCCAAGCCGAGCAGTCGGTTTTGGGCGGCTTGATGCTGGATAACCAAACTTGGGACTCTGTCTCCGATAAAGTGGTTGAAACCGACTTCTATCGCAGGGATCACCAGTTAATTTTTCGGACGATAGAAAAACTGGCCGACCAACAGATTCCATTCGACGTGATTACCATATCGGAAACCCTGGAAGCGACCGGCAAACTGGAAACTGTCGGCGGTTTGTCTTATCTGGGCATGTTGGCAAAAGACACCCCCAGCGCCGCCAATATCGTCAGCTATGCCAATATCGTCAGGGACAGGTCGGTGCTGCGCCAGTTGATCCACGTCGGCACAGAAATATCGGATTCGGCTTTCAATACCGAAGGACGCGATACCGCCGATCTGTTGGAACATGCCGAACGCGAAGTATTCAAAATTGCCGAACAGCGGCAACGAGGGCAGGGCGGTTTTATCGGGATTAAATCGTTACTGGCTAGAGCGGTTGACAAAATTGAAATGCTGTTTGAACAAGGCAGCAATATCACCGGGGCTGCGACCGGGTTTACTGACCTGGATGAATTGACATCAGGATTACAGCCCGCCGATTTGATAATCGTCGCAGGCCGCCCATCCATGGGCAAAACCGCCATTGCCATGAACATAGCGGAAAATGTCGCAATTAAAGGCGGCAAGCCCGTCGCCGTGTTTAGTATGGAAATGCCGGGCGATGCTTTGGCCATGCGGATGATGTCATCGCTGGGGCGTATCGACCAACATAAAGTCAGGACAGGGAAGCTTGAAGATCACGAGTGGCCCAGGTTGACTTCAGCTATCAGCTTATTAGGCGAAACCAAGCTGTTTATCGACGACACGCCTGCGTTAACGCCAACGGAAGTGCGTTCAAGGGCAAGGCGGTTGACGCGGGAACACGGGCAGTTGGGCTTAATTGTCTTGGATTATTTACAACTTATGCAATCGCCATCCAGCGGGGATAATAGAGTGCAGCAAATTTCCGATATATCCCGTGGCTTGAAGGCATTGGCCAAAGAGCTGAATGTACCCGTCGTGGCCTTGTCCCAGTTAAACCGAAATCTTGAGCAGCGCCCCAACAAGCGGCCAATGATGTCGGATTTACGCGAATCGGGGGCCATTGAGCAGGACGCGGATTTGATAGTATTCGTCTATCGCGATGAAGTCTACAATGAAGACAGCCCAGACAAAGGCATAGCCGAGATTATTGTTGGTAAGCAACGGAACGGGCCGTTAGGGACGGTGCGTTTGACTTTTCTCGGGCAATACACCCGGTTTGAAAATTATGCAGGGAATTCTTATAGCACTGGCGATTATGAATAAGGGAGTTGATAGCGCCTTCTCCCTCAAGGGAGAAGGCAGGGATGAGGGGTTTTTAAGAACGTGTTCTAAGTGGTTTCCGTAACGATAAGGAAATTTTGTGAACCAGTCAGCCCAATCCCTCCCAGCTGTCGCTTACGCAGAGATAAACCTGGATGCAGCCCGACATAATCTAAGCACAGTACGCACTTGTGCGCCCCAGGCAAAAGTAATGGCGGTTATCAAGGCTAATGCTTACGGACACGGTTTGATCCGTATAGCGAACGCTTTAGATGATGCAGACGCTTTTGCCGTAGCCCGAATTGAAGAGGGCGTGACGCTAAGGCGGGCCGGTATAACCCAACGAATCACCGTATTGCAGGGTTTTTCTGATATGGAAGAATTCCAGCAAATTATCGACAATCAGCTGGACCCTATCGTCCATTCCCGCCATCAGGTAGACCTGATTGAAAATTGGCAGGGAAGGGATGCGCTAACCGTTTGGCTAAAAATCGACACTGGCATGAACCGGCTAGGTTTTAAAATAAACGAGGTAGACAGTGTTTATCAAAGACTTAAGCGATGCAGAATAATCAATAAGCCCATCAACCTCCTCACCCATCTGGCAAATGCGGATGATAAGGCCAGCGCATTTACCTTACAGCAAATCAGCCTGTTTAATGATGCGATTGCGACTTATGGAGGAGGTGAGCGCAGCCTCGCAAATTCGGCGGGTATTTTGGCTTGGCAGGATGCCATTGGCGATTGGGTGCGTCCTGGGATTATGCTTTACGGTATTTCGCCATTTCCCGGTTCGACTGGATTAGGATTGGGCTTAGAACCCGTCATGAGCCTCTATTCCAAGCTCATCGCGGTAAAACCCGTTGCAAAAGGCGAAACCGTCGGTTACGGCAAAAGCTGGTTGTGCAACAAGGACACCACTATCGGTATCGTTGCCGTTGGCTACGGCGACGGCTATCCAAGGCATGCCAAGCAGGGTACGCCCGTGTTGATTAACGGACACCGCGTCCCCCTGATTGGCAGGGTTTCTATGGATACCATTACGGTGGATTTAGCGACACAACCGGATGCAAAACCTGGGGACAAAGCCACGTTATGGGGCAAGCACTTACCCGTTGAAGAAATCGCCGATTATGCCGATACCATTCCTTACACGCTAGTGTGCGGGGTGACGCAACGGGTGCGGTTTGTGGAAATATCGGCACTGCGAATAGCATGATTTGGCTATCAACAATCCACTAACCATAATGAGACCTTTGCACGACCCCAAGCCCCAAAACCGGTAAAATATGCCTTTATCAAAGCCTGAGCAAATAGCCCATGTCCTGGAAGAACCTAGCCCAAACC
>JAYVGW010000010.1:0-37283 GCA_043771735.1 Methyloglobulus sp. | reverse complement strand
GCGATATAGTTTTGGGTTTCTTCAAAATTCAGCGGCTTCAGGTGGTATTCAATGGAGATCCGTTGGGCAAACTGGATAAGTTCCGGTTTGTTTAGCTTATCGACTAACTCGGGTTGCCCCACCAGAATCATCTGTAATTTGATGTGTTCGGCTACATTGACATTGGATAACAGCCTTAACTCCTCCAATGTTTCAATGTCCATGTTTTGCGCTTCATCAACGATCAAAATCACGCGCCGTTGCTTTTTGTGTTCATCGGCCAGAAATTTAGTGAATATCTGGTAGCGCTCTGCCTTATTTTTGGTTTCATGGGGGATATTGAAGGCGGCAAGCACCCAGGTCAACAAGTCGCCAAAAGCACTGTGGGTATTGGTGATCAAGCCGACAGTACATTGGTTTTCCACCTTCTCTAATACCGTCATGATCAGGGTTGTTTTGCCTGAACCAATTTCGCCCGTTATGACGGTGATGCTTGCTTGGCTTACCAATCCATACTTTAAAGTGGTCAGCGCTTTCTTATGTATAGGGCTTAAGTACAGAAAGCTAGGGTCTGGACTTAGCGAAAACGGCTTTTTTGTAAGGCCAAAAAAATTTGTGTACATATATTTTAGTTCGGAAAACCAGTTAGTAACAATAGGTTAGGGTGGGAATACGGAAGGGGCATGTACCTTAATTCCAGTTGACTAACATGTATTGCGTTTCAATATTAAAGTGTTGTAAAAAGGATACTAAAAATAAATCAGCTAACGCTCGGCAACTGGAACAGTGGATTTAATCTCGCAAGCTATAAATATAGCTTGAGCCTTAAAAAAAGTAACCGTGTCAGCAAAAAATAGGTTCATAAGCTAACTATTTCGAGATTGTATAGCCATACAATAGCGTATGGAAAATCCTGATGCTGGGCAATAAGTAACATTACCTATATGCCTAGTAAGTTATTGATTTCATGATGAACGCCTCCACATTAATGGTTAAATCTGAATCCCAATCATATGGGATCACCAACAATTAGTGTTCATGCCTCTATACTTTGCACAGGTTGATAAATATCAAGTTCTGTAAATTCAATTGGTTATTAAAAGCAATTGCCAGTTAACCTGTGGCTTGTTAATAGCCATGTTTAGTGTTTTTTAGTGTGGATTAGTTTCAAGCCTGGCGGTAAGTCCTCGCCAAAAAACTGATTTTCTTCTTTTTCATCCAGTTCTTTGTAATGCTCAACCATTTCCAGCCAAGGGTACGGTGTTTTGCTTATTTTAAGCTTATCCGTTATTTGCCCACGGAGCGATTCGTCAATATCGCGCACTCGGTCACCACTTTTGCGGCTTATCAGCGTGGCTGAAAATGCAGCTTGAGGGTTTTTTTTCCAATCTTGAGTCAACAAGATGCCTAACCATTTGCTGGCAGCCTCAACGGGAATGACGTTATGGCTGCTGCCGTAAAAAGGTAGCCGCGCGCCCACACGGCCTAGCGCCCACCAGGTTTGCTTAGGCTCGCTTGATTTTTCTAAGCGTTTGATTAGCCATCCGCCCAGTTGTGTTTTGCTGCTGACAGGCAATCTTTCAAGTACGGCGGCAAGCCTTACCATCTCATCATAACCGCGTTGTTTGGACTGCTTGGCAACGCTAGGCTGCCTGCTGGAAGCGGGGTTGACGTAGTTGGCAATATCGGCAAAAATCAATTCTTGGGCGGCGGCATCCAGGCCGCCCGCTATGCGCCGCCAAAGTGTCCACCATTCGCTCCAGTTTTGGATTTCGTTGGTGAATTGTATGCCTTGGGGATAGAGCTTCCAGAGCTGTTCAACACGCCAGTCATCCAGTGGGCAACCAAAACCAGGGCGTAGGCAGAAACCAATCAGGCCCAGCCAAACCCGTTCATGGTGTTCTGAACGGCGGCGGTATTTTTGTCCCTCCAACAGCACCGCAAACAATGCCCTGAGCAATGATGAATCCCATTCAGGACGACCGCGCCCTAATAGTCGCTCGAGATCAGAACGTAAGTTTTTGACCGCGTTTGGATTGACATCTTTAGACTTAGGCCCGAATACAAGCTGTAATTGTTCGCACGCGGCATTAAATTGGGGGGGCAACTCTGCATTAACTTGCGCCCTGACAGCTCCTTGTTTCCTGATCTGGAATTCCACATCCCAGCGCTGTTGTTGATCTTTATCAGTATTTGCAGCGTTCGCAATTTCAATGCCATGTATTGCAATACATTGAATCTTAAGCGTACCTAGGTCGGTTTGGGTAACACCAAGTTGCACAACCGTTTCCGTATCTTTATTGCCAGGCTCGTCATCAAATGCCACGACCAATGGGGGCAGGGCATGGAAATCATCGCTAATTTCTGTAATATCGCCAGGTTTCAAGATGTTATCGCCCGAATACGAAACTAGGTCAAAACGGACAGGCGTACCGGTACGCAAGGCAAACCGACGCTTATGCAAAATAATTTCTTCACCTTCTTCGCTGCCTTTTGGCAACACACAAATGCCGTATCGCGTTGCTAGTTGTGGGTTTGATGCCTGTTCATCGGAAGTTATATCAACCATCAGAAAATAACTCCGCGCCGCGCCACCGCCAATTTTTAATTTCTTGTCGCGTCTTGCGATGGCATAGCTAACTGCGCCATAAGCTACTGAAAACTCGGGGTGATTGTTTTCTAGCAATTGTAAAGGTTTAGGGCTCCAAGAATTGCACAGCGCTAATAGCCTTTGGGTTATCTTCTCGCTGCGAAACAATCCGCCATTCAATAAAATCGCATCGGGTACAGTACCTGTTCCTTGCAATGCTTCTTGTGCAGCGGTTTTGTGCAAGTTTAAAAACGCGGCTATATGCTTGCTGATAGCAGGTTCTGCCGTGTACGGCAAGCCAAATTCCACTACGCCGCTACGTTTCCTGTCGGGCGTGTCGTCCAGCTTGGTGATTGGGAAGAAGCCGTCCAGGGCGATTCGCCTGACATCTTCCTGGGTCAAAAATGTGGAACGCGAACCGCCGATTAATTTAGAACCGCCGCCCAACAAGGTAATGGTCAGTTGCTCAGGCGCATCTTCCGCGAGTAAGCGTTCCTTGGCGGCACGGCAGTGTTCGATCAATTGGGAAAAATCGGCAGCGGATAAGCGCGATTGTCCTGACTGCAAGCGGCTTTCCACGAGATGGGCTAACGCTAAATCAATATTGTCGCCGCCTAACAGGATGTGGTCACCGACGGCAATGCGGGTCAGCTTGGGTTCAGGCAGATCATGTCCAACTTTAATCAATGTTAGGTCAGTCGTGCCGCCGCCAACATCACAAATTAGCAACAAACGTATATTTTCCAGCGCGTTATGGACATTGCCGACGTTACGCCGCAACCAGTCATAGCATACGGCCTGGGGTTCTTCGAGTAGCCTGACATTATTGAGACCCGCCCGTCTTGCCGCCTCCAAAGTAAGCGACCTCGCGGCTTCATCAAAAGAAGCGGGTACGGTAATCACAATATCCTGGACTTCTAATGGAGCATCAGGGTAGTGATGACCCCAAACGGTGCGGATGTGCCTGAGATAACTGGCACTGGCATCGACTGGGGACACTTTCTCAATCCCCTCGTCACCGCCCCAGGGCAGGATGTCTGCGTTATGGTCAACAGAAGGGTGCGAAAGCCAGCTTTTCGCGCTCGTTACTAGCCGCCCCTTAGACTTGGCGCCCAGCAATCGTGCGGCCTCGCCGATCACGGCATGAGTGCCAGGCTGTGAAAATATTAAATCATCTGCCGGCAACTCATTTTCAGCCGGATGATACCTAACTGACGGCAATAAGGATTTAGCCGCGACTTGTCCAGGCGCAATCAGTTGTTCAATCTGGAATAGTTGTATGTCTTGCTCTTGGTCGTTTTTTGCATAAGCAACAACAGTATGTGTTGTGCCGAGGTCTATGCCGACGTGGTATTGGTTTTGCACAAGGTATTATAAAAATTTGGCCCTTCGGAATCGGTTAGTAAAAAAGTGATTTTGACTTATGCGAACAACAAAGCAGCAACATACTTCATCTTCTTAAGGGTATCTCTAAAAATCTCCTCTCCCTTTGGGAGAGGGCTAGGGTGAGGGTTGTAAATGCTTGATTTTAAATCCCTCATCCCAACCTTCTCGGCAACTGCTCCTGCGTTGCCCTACTACCTACATCCATGTAGGCATCCCAGAGGGAGAGGAGATTTTTAGAGATCCCCTTAATCATTCAATATGTTCAAATAATCATCCGCATACTTAGGTTCTGTTGACATTTTACCTGTAAAAATAAGAATTCCGGCATTTTCAGCGGAAATGTCGAATAGAGTAGAATTGTCGGATGAGGAATGGCAGGCATTTTATGGCTTGTTACGTTTGAACCCACAGGTTTATGTGGGTGTTTTGGAAACATGCCGATGCTTTCTCAATGCGGTGTTGTGGACAACATGAGTTCCAGATTAACCCCAACCTTGATTATTTAAACCGTTCCCTGAAAAAAACCATAAACAGTAGCAATGATGAAAACCAGCAGACCGCCAAAGCGAATACATCATGGCTAAAAAAATGGGCCCCACGGATTTCTTGATTGATACCAAAAATAAATCCAGCTACCAAGCCAGCCGTTAAGCCATGATATTTGTATTCCGGCTTAACCAGCAAGAAAAAAAAATACAGGCTGACAAAGGTAAAACCCAGCCCTGAATGGCCTGATGGGAAGCAATGGCCAACACTTAAGTCGTTACCAATAGGATCGAACAACCTGATGTGCGGTTTGTTGCCCCCAAATAGTGCCAAATCCCAAGGGCAATAGATGTGGGTATGGCTTTTCAGGTAAGTGATGATAAGCGGCCCAGTCAAACTGGCGAACAACAAAAAAGTCAACTGACGGCGATATGCGTTTAAAGTGGATTTTGGCCGGAAAGCCATCAACCAGCAAAACAGCACTCCAACCCCGATTGCATAAACAAGATACCGTCCGGCTTTATGCAGGACGGTTTGTGTTAGCCAATGCTCCCGATAAGGCCATTGATGTAGTTCCGCGTTATAAAAATGGCTGGCCAACCAAATATCAAACTGTATAAGTTCCATACACAAAAAAAGCACGGATAAGGCAATCAGGGGAAACAAAAGATGGTTTTTGATGAAACTTTTTCTGTCTATGGGAATTTGAGTTGGCAAATTTTATGTCCTTTATTAACAAACAGCACTATTGTGAAGACAATCCTTTACGTTTTCTGCCTTGGATAAGTCCATGGTTAACCTCATGGTCAACTGTAGAGACGCAAGATTTTGCGTCTCTACCTTGTTAAGAGCGCTAAATTGCATAGCTTAACAGCATCGGTTTCAAAGCCTTCGTATAGACGCTAATGGGAACCTCTAATAATCCCCTCATCCCAACCTTCTCGGCAACTGCTCCTGCGTTGCCCTACTACCTACATCCATGTAGGCATCCCTAAGGGAGAAGGAGTTTTTTGAATTTTTAGAGATTCCCTAATACCAATACCAACTATTTCCGCGCCAATAGCTGTTATAGCCATAACCCCTATACCAGTAAGTATTAAAGGTTGCCCGCCAGCGGTTAAGCCATTTCCACTCCGCTTGTTCCGACTGCCGTGCCACCGTCGCTTCTTTTAGTAATTGTGCGGCTTCCTTATCCCCCTTGCTGGCGGTAATAGTCAACCATTTTTCGGCTTCGCCAGGGTCAGATCCCAACTCACCGAGACCGGTCAAATACAGCCTTCCTAGGGCTTTTTGGGCTTCAAAATGCCCTCTCTCTGCTGCTTCACGCATCAATTTGATGGCACGGTAACTGTCCTGACGGACACCATCACCCCTATACAGCCGGAGTGCGAGGTCATAGGTGGCTCTGGGATCATTTTTTCCGAGTTCTTCCAAAGCCGCTATTTTGCCGCCAGGATCATTGTCAGGAAGCTCTTTTTCAGGATCGAAAGAAGCGTAATTCTTTGGGCGTTCCGCACAACCGCTGGGGTCGCAGACGGTAATAGTATCCTTGGGCTTGGGCTGGTCGTTTGCACAGGCCGCAATACCCAGCAATAACAGGCTAACCATCAGTTTTTTCGAGACTAATCTTCTGTCTTGCATAAATTTTTTCTCTCGTTGTTATAAGTTTGATATATTATCGCCACATTTCACATGTTATCTTAATTTTTCATTAAATCAGGCATTTTTTTGACTACAACCGCAAGGGGACTTCTTTAACATGATCGCTAAACGTATAAAAATAATATCAATAATCGGCACTGCGGCCATATTGACCGCTTGCGCCCAATCGGGGCTGCAAACGGGCGGCAGCGGCAACTTGGTGTCCGGTTCGGCGGGTGGTGCCGCCAGCGTTAACGCCAACAAATCGCTGGAACATTGCTCAACCCCATTGGGGACCTTGGCTGTCAGCGATGGCAGGTTTAGTGGCTCAAGTAGTGTGACTACGGTTGATCCCCTTATTCGGCTTGCTGTGCAGCAGTCCAATTGTTTTGTGATTACCGGTATAGGTAACCAAGCGACCAGGGCTATGATTAACGATATTGTCGGCGAACAACGCGAATCCGGTGAATATCGCCCTGGCTCAAGGCAAGAAAAAGGCCAACGCGTTGCGGCAGATTACCTGATGGATCCACAAGTTATTGTACAGAACGAAAACACGGGCGGCAGTGCCGGAAATCTGGCTGGTGGCTTGCTGGGTGCAGGGCTTGGGGCCGCTGGTTTAGGGGGAATAGGGGCGATTGCAGGTGCTGTTGCCAATTCCGTAGAAACCAGGACAACCGATGTTGCGCTTACCCTGACCGACATTCGCTCAACAGTGCAAGTGGCGATTTCCCAAGGCAGTGCAACCGCAAACAACATGAACCTATCCGGCGGCGGGGCTTTAGGTGGCTGGGGCGGCCTAATAGGCGGCGCAATGGGCGGCAGCTTGAGCACTTACACAAGAACGCCCGAAGGCCAAGCCACTGCGGCGGCATTCTTTGACGCTTACAACAATCTGGTGGTGTCCTTAAGGAACTACAAGGCGCAAGATGTTAAAGGCGGCATGGGTCGCGGCGGTGCTTTGAAGGTCAATTAAGGGACGCTGTCTTGGAAGTCCCCGCGCATTGCGTGGGCTTTCAGGCGGCAAGTTTCCCGGGGCAATTTAAGTTCAATAGGGCAGGGGGCAGCTGCCTTTCCTTTGATATTAAAAAAATGCCAGCTCCGGCAGGCTCGATAAAACGCCTCTAGCGACAAATTTTATTCCCCTGCCGCGTCACCAACCTAGGCCGACATCGTACCAGTTTATTGCCAGGGTTAGAGCCATTTGGCCACGGGAATCTATGCTGATAGTTGATGATAAAGAAAAACTCTGGCTTGCATCACAAGACCATCATATTATAGTCGCTTTGTTTTTCACGATCCCTTTAAGGAAAATAATATGAAGAAGTCTTACCTGTGTATTCCATTTTTACCTTTCTTGTTCGTTGCAGTTGCCCAAGCGCATGGCCCCGTACGCCAAAAAGTTGAGGAACAAATCACCATTAACGCGCCTGCCCAAAAAGTGTGGGGCATCATCAAAGATTATGGCGATATGTCCTGGTTGCCCACTGTTAAGAACACCACCGTTAAAGGTGGCAATACCGAAGGCGCAACCCGTGTTTTGACTTTGCAAGATGGCGGCACGATTACCGAAGAGCTCAAAAAGTATGATGAAAGTAAAATGTCTTATGGTTACAAAATCACTGAGATGAGTACCGCAAAAACCATTACCCATGCCGGTGCCGAAGAAAAAGTGCCCGTTTTGCCAGTGGACAACTACGCAGCTAGCATAGGCTTGGAAGCGAAAGGCGAAACCACGTTAGTTACTTGGAAGGCGGGCTTTTACCGTGCCTATGTCAACAACAACCCACCACCAGAAATGAATGAAGAAGTTGCTAATGCTGCGGTAAAAGGCATTTTTAAAGCTGGGTTGGAGAATTTAAAGTCTTTGGCTGAAAAGTAAAAAAGCGGTTTATTGGGCGCAAATAAGGTGCTACGGGCAAAATATCTGGCGGCAGTTAATATCTTTGCTGCGGTCAGTTGGGCCACTCAACTTGCGGCAGCGCCTTTTGCTTACATCAGCAATCAACTGGACGACAGTGTATCGGTTATTGATACGCAATCAGGGACGGTAGTTGGCACGATTACAGTTAAAGGCAAACCCGCTGGCGTTGCCGCATCGCCTGATGGCGACAAAGTCTATATCAGTACGCCTGAAGCCAGCGGTTTCGCGGTTGTAGATACGAAACAGCGTAAAGTCATCGCTACAGTAAACGTCAGCGAAGGCTCGCTAGGCATAGCTGTTAGCCCGGACAGCAAGAAAATTTATGTTGCGGACTGGTATAACAACACCGTATCGGTCATTGCTGCCGATAGCCTGAAGATTATCGGTACGATTGCCGTCGGACAATCGCCGTCCGGCCTGATGGTTAGTCCCAACAACCATTGGCTGTATGTCGCCAACCGCATTGATAATTCAGTTTCCAAGATCGACACGCATAAAATGGCTGTCGTAAAAACGGTATTGGTCGGCGAACATCCTTTTGGCCTTACGCTCGATATCCGTGGTGACCGCCTTTATGTCGCCAATGTAAAGAGCGATGACGTTACGGTCGTTGAAACCGCGACGATGAAAGCCATTGCCACGGTGAAAGTCAATACCTTGCCTTATGCAACCGCCTTGGCACTAAACGACAGCCGCCTGTTTGTGACTAACCAGGATGACGGTTCGGTGTCGGTAATCGACACGGAAACACTCAAAGAAATCGGCTTGATCCCGGTCGGCGAAAAGCCTGAAGGCATTGGCACACATCCCGATGACCGGTATGTCTACGTGGCAAACTGGTTTGACAGTAACGTTTCTGTCATCGATGCCAGGAATTTAAAAGTCGTCAACACCATCAAAACAGGCGAAGGCAGCCGTGGCTTTGGGCAGTTTTTTAGCACACACTAATCATTCAATCAGGCAAAAAAATGGCAGAAACAGTAGACGAATTAACCGTCAATTATGAAGATGGCGGCGTTCAAACGGTGAAAGAACTGGACAAAAAAGTGCTCACCAAAGGCGCGTGGGCGACTTTAATCTTCCGTTATCAAGACTGGAATAACGCCAAAGGCGAATACGGCCCCGACAAATACACTATCCGCCGTTACCAAAAACAGAATGGCGAATACCGGCAAAAGTCCAAGTTCAATATTTCCAGTAAAGAACAAGCGAAGAGCATTGTTGGGGCTTTGACCGATTGGGTTGGAGTTGCGGATGAGTAAGAAATTGTTGCACTTTAAAGCTTGAATCCGGCCCCACTGACTTTTAGATGCTTAATATCAGGTCTTTGACCGAGATTTCGCCAAATGAGTTGGTTTACTGGCTTGAACAATAACAATAAAATAAATTTAAAACTCGATAGCGGATGCAGTATCGTTTAGAATCTATTCTTCGATAATAAGAACGATTGATGGGGGCTGGGAAGATGATCAAAAGGTACTTGGTAATGTTGCCGATAGCGGCAATTTTTTTCGCACTTTCAGCGAATGCTGATGTCGCACTGAAGGATAATTCAGAAATTCTAGGCAAGTGGAAGCTGTATGCCGAATCAGCGAAACTAGACGGCGAACAAAAAAAGGTTATAGTGGAATGGGATTTCCAAGATGGCGGCGTTCTCATGACTAGGGCGACAGATGCTGGCGGGAGGACCAAGGAGATGCTTATACCGATACAGTATAGGGTTGAAGACGGTGTAATAAAAAAACAGGTATCACCAGGACGGGAAAAATTCGAGGACTGCAAGGTTGTTGAAAAGAAAGGTTCTGAGATGATTTTGAAGTGCCCGTTTCTTTTCTTCTTTTTAACTAAAATATAATAACAAAGGGTGCAACGATGATTGGTGCGATTGTAATGGTTTTTGTGCTTATCTGGGTTTACCAGACAGCCACAAAAGCGAATGTAAATAATACGATTATTTGGGTGATGATTTGTGCTGGCGTGTTTGTGGCTTCACAGGTCATATTGATTTACACAAGTGTTTATCTTTTAGAAGCATTCAGGGGCGGTGGCGGTGACGAGGGTTATGAACGTGACCTCATGAGCATTGGCGACAGAAAAAATGTTGGCGGTTTTCAGGGCTCCAAGGGGTCTTTCCTATCGGTATTTATGGAGTTGATGCCGCCAGTCGTTGGTTTTCTGCTTGTTGCAGTTATCCGAACCAAGTTTGTCTTGAAAGAGTCGCTTACCAAAACTAACTTGTTCAGTGGTTTTGGCGATATGTTCAGAAGCATTAAGGATAGTTTCAAAAATCCAGACCAAAAATAATAGTCAGGTGACGATGAAAAGCCCAAGCAGTGCTTGGGCTTTTTTGTGTTTGTAATTTTACGCGGCTGAATACGGGCGATAAAGGCTTAATCGGCCGTAAGGGAATGGCTGCTCAACCACCCAAAACCCTGGAAACCACAAAAACCAGGGCAGATACAAACACAACAGTAAAAATCAAACCCGCAATGATATAGGTGGCAAGGGAACCTTGCTCGAAGTCCAGTTTCCGGTTTTTGTCGCTTTGTACACCCATAAAAGCTGCTAAAATGGCCTTAATAGTTTGAATGATAGTTGGCTTTGGCACGCTAATCTCCTTGATAGTTGACAAAAATAATAGGGCTTGATTGCTTTTAAAGCAATAATAATCAGGCCATACACTCCTTCGATAAATCTAAATGAGCAAAACCGCACTCCTTAAGCAAGAATTATCCAAAAAAATCCTGTTTCTTGATGGCGCTATGGGTACCATGATCCAAGGCTACAAGCTAGAAGAAAAAGATTTTCGAGGCGAACGTTTTGCCCAGTGGGCGGTTGATCTTAAAGGCAATAATGACTTATTGTCGATAACCCAGCCGGATATTATCAAGGCCATTCACGGTGCTTATTTTGAAGCGGGTTCGGATATTGTCGAAACCAACACTTTCAATTCCACCAGTATTTCTATGGCGGATTACCGCATGGAAGCATTGGCTTATGAGCTTAATCTTGAATCGGCGCGCGTTGCCAAGCAAGCTGCCGATGAATATACTGCCAAAACACCTGATAAGCCAAGGTTTGTTGCTGGTGTATTAGGGCCTACCTCCCGTACCGCCTCCATGTCGCCGGATGTTAACGACCCGGGGTTTCGTAATGTTTTCTTTGACGAACTGGTTGAAGCCTACACAGAGGCGACACGCGGACTGATTGATGGCGGCGCGGATATTATCCTGATTGAAACCATTTTTGACACCCTGAATGCCAAAGCCGCCATTTTTGCGGTCGATCAGTATTTTGAACAAATTGGCTATAAATTACCGGTGATGATTTCGGGTACCATTACCGACGCGTCGGGAAGGACCCTGTCTGGGCAAACGGTCGGTGCTTTCTGGCATTCCCTAAAACATATTGAGCCAATTTCCTTTGGTTTTAACTGCGCGTTAGGTGCTACAGAACTGCGCCAATACATCGTAGAATTATCTTCTATCGCTGACACCCATGTTTCCGCGCATCCCAATGCTGGTTTGCCCAATGAATTCGGCGAATACGACGAAACGCCCGAACAAATGGCAAAAGAGTTGGCGGATTGGGCGAAAAACGGTTATTTGAATATTATCGGTGGTTGTTGTGGTACGTCACCGGCCACCATCAAGGCCATTAGCGACGCAGTACAAGGCCATGCGCCACGCATCATTCCTGAAATTGAAAAACAATGTCGGCTCTCAGGGCTGGAGCCGATGTCGATTGGTCCTGACACGCTGTTTGTCAATGTCGGCGAACGCACCAATGTCACCGGATCGGCTGCATTTAAGCGATTGATTATTGATGGTAATTTTGAAGCCGCGCTGGATGTCGCGAAACAACAAGTTGAAAACGGGGCACAAATCATCGACATCAACATGGACGAAGGCATGTTGGAGTCCAAAGAAGCCATGGTGCGCTTTTTGATGCTGATTGCTTCCGAGCCGGACATCGCCAAAGTACCGATCATGCTGGATTCGTCCAAATGGGATATTTTGGAAGCAGGGCTTAAATGTATCCAGGGTAAGGGCGTGGTCAATTCGATCTCGCTGAAAGAAGGCGAGGAAGCCTTTATAAAACATGCCAAATTGGTACGCCGTTATGGTGCTGCCGTTATCGTCATGGCATTTGATGAAGAAGGTCAGGCCGACACCAAAGCCAGAAAAGTCGAAATTTGCCAACGCGCTTACAAAATACTGACTGAACAAATCGGTTTTCCGCCTGAAGACATTATTTTCGACCCCAATATTTTTGCTATTGCCACCGGCATCGATGAACACAACAATTACGGCCTGGATTTTATCGAGGCCACCCGCGAGATCAAACAAACCCTGCCGTATGCGCTAATTTCCGGCGGCGTATCCAACGTATCGTTTTCGTTTCGCGGCAATAATCCGGTGCGCGAAGCAATCCATGCGGTGTTTTTATACCACGCGATTCAGGCCGGTATGTCGATGGGTATCGTCAACGCCGGACAATTGGCGATTTACGAAGACATCCCCCATGACTTGCGCGATGCTGTTGAAGCGGTGGTTTTAAATACACACGATGGTAGCGGCACAGACAAATTGCTGGAGCTGGCGGCGAAATACCGTGGCGACGGCAGTAGCAGCGAAGTCAAACAGGAAAACCTGGAATGGCGCGAGTGGCCAGTCAGCAAACGCTTGGAACACGCCCTGGTCAAAGGCATCACCGATTACATTGATGAAGATACTGAACAGGCGCGACTGGAAGCAGAACGCCCCTTGCACGTCATTGAAGGCGCGTTGATGGACGGCATGAACGTGGTCGGCGACCTGTTTGGTGCAGGCAAGATGTTCTTGCCGCAAGTGGTCAAATCCGCTCGTGTGATGAAAAAAGCCGTGGCGTATTTAATGCCTTTCATGGAAGCTGACAAATCAGCTGCTGACCGCCAAACCAACGGTAAAATCCTGATGGCGACCGTTAAAGGCGATGTGCATGACATCGGCAAAAATATCGTCGGCGTGGTGCTGCAATGTAACAACTACGAAGTCATCGATTTGGGCGTGATGGTGCCTGCGGAAAAAATCCTGCAAACCGCACGCTTGGAAAATGTCGATATTATCGGCTTAAGCGGCCTTATCACGCCGTCGCTGGATGAAATGGTGCATGTCGCCAAAGAAATGCAGCGCCAAGGCTTTACTATACCGCTGATGATCGGCGGCGCAACCACTTCCCGTGCCCATACCGCCGTAAAAATTGAGCCACATTATAAAGGCGCAACGGTTTATGTCACCGACGCATCCCGTGGTGTCGGGGTAGCCAGCAACCTGTTGAGCGGCGAGCTAAAAGATGAGTTTGTCCAAAGTACACGCGAGGAATACGCCGAAGTCAGGGAACGGCACAAGGGCCGCGAAGCGAAAACTAAGCAACATTCGCTTGAAGAAGCTCGACAAAACAAATTCAACTGGGGACGTTATGAGCCGATCAAGCCGAAGTTTTTAGGTACAAAAGTCATTGACGATGTTCCCTTAGGTATTTTGGTTGAATACATCGATTGGACACCGTTCTTTCAAACTTGGGAAATGGCTGGCAGTTACCCTAAAATTCTCGATGATAAAGTCGTTGGTACGGAAGCAAGGACGCTGTTCGATGATGCTAATAAAATGTTAAAAGAGATCGTAAGTGAGAAGTGGTTGACTGCAAAGGCGACTATTGGTTTCTTTCCGGCAGCCAGTGAAGACGATGATGTTATCTTGTACACCGATGAAACCCGAAGCCAACAGCGCGAAACATTGCATCATTTACGGCAGCAAAATATGAAAGCTCCTGGCAGGCCGAATTATTGCTTATCCGATTTTATTGCGCCAGCAGGTTCCGGTAAGCATGATTATATCGGCGCGTTTGCCGTGACGACGGGGATCGGCATTGAAGCCAAACTTGAGGAATTTGAGCGCGATCATGACGATTACAGCTCGATTATGCTGAAAGCGCTGGCTGACCGCTTGGCGGAAGCCCTGGCGGAATACATGCACCAGATCGTCAGGAAAGACTACTGGGGCTATGCCAAAGATGAGCCCCACGATAACAACCAGTTAATCAACGAAGCGTACCAAGGTATAAGGCCGGCACCGGGTTATCCGGCTTGCCCAGACCATACCGAAAAAGCCAAATTGTTTGAACTGCTCAATGCGACTGAAACCACCGGTATTGAATTGACCGAGAGTTTTGCCATGTATCCGGCATCGGCAGTAAGTGGCTGGTATTTCTCGCATCCTGAATCGCAATATTTTAATGTCGGCAAAATCGACAACGACCAGCTCCAAGATTACGCGCGGCGAAAAGGTATGGCAGAAGAGGTTGCTGCCCGTTGGCTGGCGGCACATTTGCATCACTAAACAGCCTGGGCAATCGAGCCTTCTCCCTTAGGGCGAAGGAAATTTTTAAATGATGAAGATACCGTTAAGCGTTGCCCTAAAGTTTTCTCGTACAGTCGAAAATATTCAACCCCTAGGCAATGGGCTGATAAATGACACGTATCTGGTCAGCACAGAAGCAAAACCGTTTGTCTTACAACGGATAAACAAGCGGGTATTTCCCCAGCCTGGGCAGATCATGGCGAACCTGATGGCGCTTAACCAGCACATCGACCAGGCCAACGATAAGCAAAGAACCCTAAAAATCCCGCAGCTTCTAACAACTGAAGCAAAGAATGCTTTTTTCTGTGACGAACAAGGCGATTTTTGGCGGGCATTGAGTTTTATTGACAACACCGAAAGCCTGGAAACGCTTGGCAATTTGGCACAAGCCCAACAGGTGGGATTTGCCTTGGGACAGTTCCATCGCCTAACCCATAACCTGGATCCCGAAAAGCTATACGATACCTTACCCGGATTTCACATTGCGCCTAGTTATTTACAGCATTATCAACAAGTAAAGATAAGCATTGAGATACCCGAAGATATTTATTGTGCGGGTTTTATCGCTCGCTTTCAGCACATTGCTAATGACCTGGAGATAGCAAAAGCGCAAGGCTTACTTTCCGTAAGAGTTATCCACGGCGACCCCAAACTGGATAACTTCCTATTCGATAAAACCAGCCAACATATCGTCAGCATTATTGACTTGGACACCGTTAAGCCTGGGCTAATCCATTACGATATTGGCGATTGTTTACGCTCATGCTGCCACAATACGGCAACAGGCGAATTTAATCTTGAAATGTGCCAGGCTTTACTCAATGGCTACCTAGGGGAGATGGGCGCGTTGTTATCAAAGAGCGACCACCAATTTCTTTATTCCGCCATACGTCTCCTTCCATTTGAATTAGGCCTTCGTTTTTATACCGATTACCTGGAAGGCAACCGCTATTTTAAGGTGGTTGAACCTGAGGAAAATTTACGTCGTGCTGCCGGGCAATTTCGGTTGTGTGCAAGCGTCATGGCTCAGGAAAATCAGATTAAAAGTATGACCGCTTGGGTAAATGCTTAGGAAACTCTAAGCAAGTTGGTTGCAAGCATGGTTTGACTGTTCGGCAAACTCAATGCGAACAATTTCAAGAATTAATAACGGTTCTCCTCATTGGTATATAGCCCTGGACACGCTCATTGCCGTAACTAGAAAAAAAGGTAACTGCCTACCGCATAAGCAGAAAAACCTGTCAGCAAGGCGAACGCGAGCAATACTGGCACAGGAGTTATTTCATTCATGGTTTCATCATCTCCCCAATCATCTAAACCACTAAAATTAAATTCGACAACCAGATCAAGGTCGGTGGGTTTTGGGGTGCGGATTCGCTTGCGTTTTTCAACAATCATCACTATTCCAGAAAAAATTCAACATTCTGTAGAAAACTTTTTAAGCGCTATTTGCAAGTAAAAATAATGTGACAGCAACAGGCGATGCCTACCAGTCTTTACGTTTTCAGCTCACAAAGAAAGGCAATAAACTCGCTGAGGACGATCCAGCCATTCTTATAGCAGGTGGTTTGGTAGTTCCACTGCTTATGCACTTCGCTAACCCACTGAACGCAAGCAACTGTTACCAATCCCGTATGTTTTTATATGAATCCCCGCAACCAAACTTTCTCCCTCTGGAGAGGGTTATTTATTAAGAACTGATTGGGGTTGGTATTATTTGGCATAGCCTTAAGCTGTCAACTTGACCAAGAGTGTATGCCTAAAATGCGATGATGAAAATACGCATAAATACTTATTGGACACCTATGGTAATGGGCTGTGTCTGGGAAAGACGGGCGTTTAACTAAGGTTTAACGGGGAATCAGGGCGTGGCGAAAGATACACACCACGTTCTTGAGGGACGTGCCTCGCGCCTTGGCACCTAGAACTCTTTGGATGAGGATAGGTTTCGATTATGGTGGATTGTCTGGTGGTGAATTTGCTTTACGGAGCTGTATCCCAGAAATCCTGGAATATTGAATTTTTACTATTAAAATTAGCGGTTATTGATATTCGGGCACAGCGACTTTATAGACTTTCAACTGCCTGCGCCTACATGGGTTCGTGCGCTTTTCTTTAGGATACCAAGTTGCTTCTGCCTCTTCGCCCCTTTTGTCATTCTTCCAATTTCTTAAAAAGTATTGCCGTACCGTAATACGACTACCTTCAACAATTAGCCCATGAAGTTTTTTTATTACTCGATTGGCTGCAACTTCCGGTTCGATATAAGCCAAGGCCTGAAATTCGAGCGCTTCGTTTTCATTCTCTCTTATTGCAATAATATCAATGTTATTGATATGTCCTTGTTTTCTAAATAATCCGCCTTTGATGACTGGTTGGATAATATTGGTAATATCGTTATGGTAAGAATTTTTTGGGATATTTTTGAATAGCACAATCATACAAGTAAGGCCTTTCGTTCAATTAAACTTTGAATGCGGACAGTGCAAGATAAAGGATAAATCTTGGTTAGTCAACTCTGGAAGATGGCATACTTTTTTTGACAAACTGCCGCTATTTGTTTTGTAGGGAGAGTTACGAAGCTATAAAAATTTATTAAATATAATCAAATAGTTATGGTAATATAAGTACTGGTGACTACTTTAGCGCTCGGATTCTTTCTTAGCCACCTTATCCCTTAAATAAACCGGCATGGCATTTTCGGCAGTAACGACAAGTCCCCGTTTGAAGCTTTCAAGCCCTAAGCGGGCGACTGCCCTGGCTCTGGGCAAGTAATCTGGTTCATAACGGATAACATGATGGGATAAGCGCAGTGACAACTCTTGGCTATACGGCTTCCAGCCCGAACCCATCCCAACCCCCGATAAGCCAGGAAATTCAATTTCACCTGCGGCGATTACGGCTTCTTTCCCCAATAATTCGGCATAACCGTCAGCGTTGCGTTGATAAACTCCCCAGTAAATCTCATTCATCCGTGCATCCATTGCGACGAAAGCAATGCCTTCGTCGTGGTGGTCAAAAAAATCCTGCGCGACTGCCGCCAAATTAGAGACGGGGACTACGGGCAGGTCGAGCGCAAACGCGATGCCTTGGACAATGCCTGTGGCAATGCGTACGCCCGTGAAGGAGCCTGGGCCGCAGCCAAATGCTAGGCCATCTAGGTTGGCGGGTTGTAAGCCAGCATCAGCCAATAAGGAATCAACCATCGGCAAGATCAATTTGCTGTGTCCGTTGGCGGTTATGCTGAATTGTTCGGTGATTTTCCCGTCTATCATCAGCGCTGCGGAACAGGCTTCTGTGGCGGTTTCGACGGCTAATAATTTCATCGGACACGTTCTACGGGTTTTTCTTTTACTTCTTCCGCCTGAAAAAACGCCCATACATCTTCAATGTCGCGGGTGCGCTTCATCGCTGGCACACTGTCTAAAAACTGTTGTCCGTATGAGCGTTTCAATAACCTAGGATCGCACACCATCAACACGCCGCGGTCGGTTTCATCGCGGATCAGGCGGCCTATGCCTTGCCGTAAGGCGATCACTGCGGTGGGCAGCTGATGCTCAAAGAAAGGATTGCCGCCGTGTTCGGTGATGGCATCCAAGCGTGCCTTGAGTACCGGGTCGCCTGGGGATGCAAACGGCAACTTGTCGATGATTACACAGGATAAGGCTTCGCCCCTGACATCCACGCCTTCCCAAAAACTGGCCGTGCCGAGCAATACTGCATTGCCTTTGCGTTTGAATTGCTCCAATAACTGGGCTTTAGGTTTGCTGCCTTGAATAAGCAAAGGAAAATCTATGCGGTTTTCCAGCAATTCTGCCGCCTGTTTGAGCGCACGGTGGCTGGTGAACAGGAAAAACGCACGGCCTTTGCTGGCTTCCAATACCGGAATGACAAATTCGACGATAGTCGGTATAAAGTTAGCGTCATCGGGCTTGGGCAAGCCTTTCGGATGATAAAACAGGGAATGGTTGACGTAATCGAACGGGCTACCCCATTGTTTGCCTTCAGTATCGGTTAAACCCAAGTTGTTGGCAAAGTGGTCAAACTTGTCAGCTACGCTTAAAGTGGCCGAGGTAAAAATCCACGTCGCCTTATGTTGCTGCATGAAAGCCTTGAATTCTTTCGCAATATCCAGCGGTGTGCGGCTTAAGGTAAAAGTTTTTCGGTGCGTTTCGTACCAGCGTATCCACTGGCCAGACTTATCATCAATAATATCTTGCAGTTGCTGGGAAATGTTCTCAGCCCGTTGGTAACATAAATCCAGTTCCTTGGTTTTGACCGATGCCAGTTTCAGCTGCCCACATAAGCGTTGTAACTGTTCCTTGACTGCTGTTAAACCAGCTATTACTTTCGGGTTATTGTTGATGTCCTTCCAGTCGCCACGCTTAAGCTCAAGCCCAAATGCTAGGCGCAAGTCTTTCACTTCATGTTCCAGGTCTTCGCAGGCAGTCCTGAGCTCTGGTAGGTCGGTGGCATCCTTAAAATATTCGATCAAGGTGTCTTTCGCCAGGTCAATCAATTGCTTGCCGCCGATATGGATACCAAGAAAATTGGAGGCGGTTTCCGCCAATTGGTGCGCTTCATCGACAATGACCACCTCCGCGCTAGGCAACAGTTCGCCAAATCCGCTTTCCCGTATAGACCAATCCGCGCACAACAAATGGTGGTTGACCACCAACAAATCGCACTCTTGGGCTTTTTTTCGGGCTTTCATCAGGAAGCATTCGCTGTAATCTGGGCAATCTTGGCCTAAACAATTATCCACGGTGGATGTTGCCAAATACCAGGCCGGGTCGCCTTCGGAGAGTTCGGTCATTTCGGCAATGTCGCCGATTTTCGTGCGTTTGGCCCAGGATTTGATCTTGGTTAATGCAGCGGCCTCTTCTTTGTTGAAACCCAAGGTTGATGTCAGTGAATTTTGTAGCCGGTACTTGCATAAATAATTGCTCCTACCTTTAAGCAGGGCGGCGACAAATGGCGTTTTCAGCGCCTTACGTATAATCGGCAAATCCTTATTGAATAACTGATCCTGCAAGTTTTTGGTGCCAGTCGAAATGACGACCTTTTTGCCCGATAAAATAGCAGGCAACAAATACGCGAAGGTCTTACCCGTACCTGTGCCGGCTTCTGCGATCAAGTTTTGGTTTTCGTCGATGGCGCTGGCAATGGCCTCAGCCATTTCAGTTTGTGCTTCCCGTGGTTGGTAGCCTTCCAAAATATCGGCTAATGCGCCGTCGCTGCTGAAAAAAGATTTTAACTCTGTCACGGCTTGGCTGTTGCCCAGATAAAAAAAGTGTAGGAACGCATGTGGATTTTACGACAGCTACCTTAGAAGCCGTTATTCTAACCGGATTCTAAGTGAGTGTGCTTCATTACCCATCAAATTGATGGGTAATTCTGGAACATGGGGCTTATCATGCGTGTCGGCGAGGGTTGTTTTGAAGTCTTCACTTTGTCAGGCACCGCAATATTAGGGTCAACGCCCTCGAATTACCCCAAGGTATAGCGACGTAGCCGTTCGCACATATCGTGGTGGCCATCAAACCAAAGCAGGTGGGGCTTGACCCCACTTACTGGGCGGTCTGAATGCACAGGCGCGTGGTGTGTTTTTAGCTTAAAACAGCGCTTCCACCGGTTTTTCCTGGATCAGTTTTTTGGTAGCGGCAGCATCTTTCTTCGGTTTTTTGGCTGATGGGATTGCTGCAATTTTCTTGAGCACAACGCCTTTCTGGACGTAGTCAGAACCCTTTTTGTAAACGTCATTGGGTGGCTTAAAGGTCGCGACTGGCGTTTTTTTCAAGGCAGGGCGCATGTATTCTATCCACATGGGCAATGCCACCGCCCCCCCCGTTTCATAATGCCCCAACGGTTTAAAGTTATCGTAACCGACCCAAGCTGATGCGACGTGGGTGGGGGTAAAACCGTTAAACCAGGCGTCGCGCTGGTCGTTAGTAGTCCCCGTTTTTCCTGCTATATCGCTACGGCCTAGCACCCTGGCATCCGTTGCTGTGCCGAGTCTAACGACATCCCGCAAAAGCGAGTTCATGATGAAGTTAATGCCAGGTGAAATAATACGGGGCGCTTGGTTTTGTTCTGCCTGCTCGGTCTTATTGCATGGGTCGCAAGCGATTTTGGGATTGGCCTGATATAGCACCTTGCCTTCATTAGATTCAATGCGTTCGATGAAATAAGGGTCTACCAGAAAGCCGCCGTTGGCAAACACCGAATACATCCGGGCCATTTGCAGTGGCGACGCGTAGCCGCTGCCCAAAGCCAGTGACAAGCCGGGAGGCAATTGCTCCTTCTTAAAGCCAAAACGTAAGCCAGTGGCAATACCTTTGGCTATTCCCATTTCTTTTAAGAGCTGGATTGCAATCATATTTCTTGAAAAAGTTAGGCCTTTCCTAATGCTGGTGGGGCCGTAAAACTTTTTGGTGGAATTTTCTGGTTTCCAAATTCTGCCTATACTAGGATCGAATATTGCCAGTGGCGCGTCATTTATCATGCTGGCGGCGGTATAACCTTGTTCAAGGGCGGTGGTGTAGATAATCGGCTTAAAACCTGACCCTGGCTGCCTTTTGGCCTGAACCGCGCGGTTGAATTTATTCTGATTGAATTCAAAACCGCCAACCAGCGTCAAGATAGCGCCATTGGAAGGGTCCATAGAGACAAAAGCCCCTTCAACTTCAGGGATTTGTGTCAACATCCACGTCCCATTTTTTGATAGCCTAACCCTTATCGGGTCATTGTTGCTGAGATATTTTTGGGCTCTTACAGTTGCCCATTTGCTTTTTTTCCAGGGAATTTCGATGGCTTTACCATTATAAAGTTTTGCCTCGATACCATTATCCTCCATAGAGGTGACGGTAGCGGCCAGTGTATCTCCGATGACAGGGTTGCTAGGTGGAAGTATTTCTTTGCCGTCAACCATAACAGATTTCTTGGTTCGGTAGCCATGGCGTTCGTCGTAGGCATGCAAAGAGTTCCACAGAGCCTGGTCTGCCGCTTTTTGAAGTGACGGGTCAATGGTCGTGTAAATTTTTAGTCCCGATGTGTAGGCACGCTCACCATATTTTTCATAAGTGAATTGCCTGACCATTTCTGCAATATAAGGAACCGCGATATCAGAGGAGTGATATTGCAATTTTGCTGTTGAAGCTTCGCTGCTGGCGGTGTCAAAGTTGGATTGGGAAATATAACCAAGCTCTAGCATCCTTTGTAGGACGTAGTTGCGCCGTTCAATAGCGCGGTCTTGGTTGGTGATTGGATTGTAAGCTGAGGGCGCTTTGGGTAAGCCAGCGATCATGGCCTGCTCCGCTAGCGTTAAGTCCTGCAAGGATTTGCCGTAGTAGGTTTGTGCCGCTGCCGCGATGCCATAAGCGCTATGCCCCATATAAATTTGATTCAAATACAGCTCAAGAATCTTGTTTTTTGGATATTCGCGTTCGATTTTTAAGGCCAGAATGATTTCTTTAAATTTGCGCGTGTAGGTTTTTTCGTTGGTGAGCAGAAAATTACGCGTGACCTGCATGGTGATGGTGCTGCCGCCCTGCCTTTTTTTTCCGGTTAGCAAAAGTTGTATGCCTGCCCTGATCAAGCCTTTGTAGTCAACGCCGGGATGCTCGAAAAAATTATCATCTTCAGCGGCAATAAAAGCAGTAACAAACGTCTTGGGGACATTTTCGATTTTGATGGGGATGCGCTTATTGCCACCAAATTGAGCCATCAACACTTTGTCCTTACTGTAAATGCTTAAGGGCATTTCATAACGGACATCATGTAAGGATGTGATGTCTGGAAGGCTTGCAGACAGTTTGTCGTATTGGTAGTAACCGGTACCAACCAAGCTTATTACTACAACCGCAAAAAAAATAGCGAACCATTTTAGTATGCTGCCGTTTTGCGTTTTTATCGACACAAATAATCCGGGTGAGTTTTTTATTTTAGGTTGCCAAAGCAAGGAATTTTTGTAAGATGTCAGTATAGTTGTTTGTTTTTAGGGTGTTTCTAAAAATCAGCTTGCGAGTATATAGCAACACGAGAAACAAATAAATTGAATATTTTTTAGGAAGAAAACAAAAAAGACTACTATACTTCTGCGAGTGATAATTTAGATTGCGTGGTGTGGTATTCGGAGCATCAATATTGCAGGCTAAGATAATTTTAACGAAATAAGGGCGTTTCATGAGCTGGTTTAATCAGAAACAGAATGCGGTACTCGGTCTGGATATTAGCACTGCCGCTGTCAAGTTACTGGAATTAAGCAAAGTAGGTACCCGCTATCGTGTTGAGAGCTATGCGGTTGCTCCTTTACCGCAAGAGGCATTTGTCGATAAGAATGTCGCCAATACCGACATCATCGCCGAAGCAATCAAAGGGGCGATCAAGCAATCAGGGACAAAACTGCGGGAGGGTTGTGTTGCGGTTTCCGGCTCGGCTGTGATGTCGAAAGTGATCTTGATCCCTGCCTCGATGGGTGATGATGAAATTGAAGACCAAGTCTTGGATGAGGCTTCGCAATACGTGCCGTACGCGCTGGATGAGGTTAACCTTGATTTTGAAGTCCAGCGCGTCAATGAAGCTAATCCCCAGATGCTGGATGTCTTGCTGGTTGCTTCCAGAAAAGACAATGTCAATGAGCGTGTTGAGACGTTAACCAAGGCAGGCTTAAAAACAAAAATTGTAGACGTTGAAGCATTCGCAATAGAAAATGCTTTTATGTTGCTTACCGACCAACTCGACGGTTCCACTGAAGGCAAGACCTTTGCCGTTGCCGATGTCGGGGCGACGATGGCGACCTTGAGCATTGTCCACAATGGCCACACCGTCTACACCAGGGAACAGGGCTTTGGAGGAAAACAGCTGACTGAAGAGATTCAGCGCCGCTATGGTTTTTCTTACGAGGAAGCTGGATTGGCAAAAAAACGCGGCGGCTTGCCTGAGAGCTACATTGTCGATGTGTTAGAGCCGTTCAAAAGGGCGATGGTGCAGCAAATTTCACGGTCTATGCAGTTTTTTATATCATCAAGTGCCAACAGGGCTGTTGACGGAATAATATTGGCCGGAGGTTGTGCTTCTATTCCAGGCATTGACACGCTGGTGGAGCAAACTTTAGGGGTTACCGCCTATGTGGCCAATCCTTTCATCAGCATGGCGCTATCCAATAAGGTGAAACCACAAGCCTTGAGTGCCGATGCACCGGCGTTGATGTTGGCGTGCGGATTGGCATTAAGGAGTTTCGATTAATGGCAAAAATCAATTTACTCCCTTGGCGCGAGGAGCTGCGTCAACAAAAGAAAAAGGAATTTTTGTCCACAATGGCACTGGCTGCCTTGGCCACCGTTATAGCGCTGGGTTTGGTCCACCTTTACATTGTTGGGCTGAAGGAACACCAGGAACAAAGAAACAAGCTAATCCAAAACGAAATTGCTACGTTGGACACTAAAATTGTCGAAGTCAAAACCATCGGAGACAGGAAAAGCAAGCTGTTGGCAAAGATTGAACTCGTACAGCGATTGCAGGAAAGCCGGCCTGAAATTGTGCATTTATTTGATGAAATTCCCAAGACTACGCCGGATGGTGTATTCCTGACCAAGTTTTCCCAGCTGGGTGCTGATTTGACTTTTGAGGGCAAAACCCAGTCGAATGCCCGCGTCTCGGCTTTCATGCGTACTGTCGAAGCATCAGACTGGTTGCAGACACCTAAGCTTGATGTGATCAAGTCGCCGGACAAAACGGGTGTTGAGCAAAATAGCGATTTTACTATGCGTGCGAAGTTGGGCAAGAAAATGACCGAAGCCGAGAAAGAGGTAAAACGATGAACCTGTCGGAAATTAATTGGGACATTAATGCCTCAGGGACGTGGCCATTACCTGTAAAAGCCTTGGTCATCGCCGCTGTTTGCGCAGTTTTGGCGGGGGCAGGGTTTTACATGGATACCCTCGGCCAATTAGAAGAGCTTGATACGATTGAAAAAAAAGAGCTAGCCTTAAAAACTGAATTTGAAGAAAAGCAAAGGAAATCAGCCAATCTTCAGGATTATCGGGACCAGCTGGCACAAATTGAAACATCGCTGGCAATCATGATTAAGCAGATGCCCACCCAAGAGGAAGTGGCAAGCTTGCTGGTCGATATTTCCCAAACCGGCCTGGCAAGTGGGCTGGAATTCAGGTTGTTCCAGCCCGGTAGCCCTATTGTCAGGGATTTTTATTCGGAGCTGCCCATTAGCATCCAAGTGATAGGTAAGTATGAAGAGCTTGGCCTGTTTGTCAGTGGCTTGGCGGCGCTACCCCGAATCGTCACAGTGCATGATGTGAAGATTACGCCTGTAGAAAAAACAGGAGCTGGGGAAGATTCAATGGTTATGGATGCCACAGTCAAGACTTATAACGAACAGCAAAGCGCGAATACACAAGCTCCCGGAGTTAGAACAGCAAGGGGGGCTAAGTAATGGATGCCAAAAATTTATTTTTGAAAAGCCTCAGCCGATTATTTTTACTGCTGTTACCGCTATTTTTTTCGCTGCTGCTAACAGGTTGCGGTGAAAGCGGTTTTACCGATTTGCAGAAATACATAACAGATGTCAAAGCCAAGCCAAAAGGAACCATTCCGCCATTGCCTGAAGTCAAGCCGGTTGAGCCTTTTGTGTTTAAGCCCGAAGGCCTGCGGGATCCTTTCAAATCGGTTAGCGAATCTGAAGAATCCGAAGATGCTGGGGTTTCAGTTGGCGATGGTATAAAACCAGATACCACAAGACGTAAAGAAGAATTGGAAGCCTTTCCACTGGATGACCTGAGAATGGTGGGTACAGTCACCATGAAAGCTAGTTTATGGGGTTTGGTGAAAGCCAGCGACAAAACGATTTACCGCATACAAGTTGGGAATTATATGGGCAAGAATTACGGACGAATTATCCGCATACTGACCGATAAGATTGAATTAATGGAAATTGTTCCTGATAAGCCTGGCACTTGGCGCGAACAACAAACTTCATTAGCTTTAACAGAGTGATTTTGAGGGTGAAAATGAATAATAAACAGGGTGATATTATGTGGGACAAAATGGCGCGGTCACGGCTTGCCACCATTAGTTTGAGCTTATTGTTATTACTATTCCAAAGTGCATTTGTTAAAGCCGAAGGGCTTACTCTCTCAGGTGTTGATGTTGCTACCGTAGCGGGAGACAAGTTTCAAATACAATTGGAAATGAGTGGCCCAGCCATTGCTCCCAAAGTATTTCAAACCGATAATCCTGCGCGGATTGCCTTGGATTTCCCAGGCGTTGCAAATGGCCTCGATAAAAAAATGTACCCTATCAATCAAGGTGCAGTAAGCAGCATATATGTCGCTGAAGCCGCAGATCGGGTGCGTGTGGTGATTAACTTGGTTGAATCTACATCATTTGACACCAAAGTTGAGGGCAATAGGGTGTTGCTGTCTTTAAATAATGCAAATAATGCACGGGCAGCGGCGGCAAGACCTGTTGCAACGGCAACAAGGCCATATATCAGGAAGTCAACGCCATCATCAGTAGCCGCAGGGTTGATGCCTGAGCAAGGTATCCGAGGAATAGACTTTAAGCGTGGCGACAAGGGTGAAGGTCGTATCTTAGTGTCATTGGCTAATCCCGATACCGTCGTCAATACCAAAGAAGAAGGCGGCAATGTCGTATTAAGTTTTATCAATACTCGACTTCCTGATAACTTATCCAAAAGATTGGATGTCTCTGAATTTGCAACCCCAGTCAAGACCATCGGCGCATCATCGACAAGTCGGGAAACAACGATTTCGGTTGGGATGCAAAATAGTCTTTATGATTATTCCCTGTTTCAATCTGAAGGTTTATTGACAGTTGAGTTTCGACCGTTGACTAGCGAAGAGAAAGAATTGCTGGATAGCAAAAGAGAGAAATACAAAGGCGATAGGCTATCCCTAAACTTTCAGGATATAGATATACGTAGCGTAATCGCCATCTTGGCCGAATTCACTGGGCAGAGTATTGTGGCCGGTGATGAAGTGACCGGATCTATTACTTTGAAGTTGGACGATGTGCCTTGGGACGAGGCGCTGGATTTCATTATGATGACCAAAGGCCTGGAGAAGTTTGAGTCGGGTAATGTCACCATGATTGCGCCAGTCGGCAAAATAAAAGAATACAAAGAAAAACAACAAGCTACAGAGCAGGTTGTGGAGCAACTGGAACCCTTGGTTACTGAATACATTAGGATCAATTATGCCAGGGCGGAAAATTTCAGGAATTTGTTGAACGGCCAGGATACCGGCGCTTTTGGAGCCTGCGGTGCGAGTAAGGCATCAGGTGGAGGTTCATCGGGTGGAAGTTCGTCAGGCGGAAGTTCATCAGGCGGGAGTTCGTCAGGTGGCACCTCTTCGTCTGGGCAAGCCGGTGGTAATAGTACCCAAAACGATCAAATTAGGGTGCTATCCAGTCGTGGCTCTGCAGTTGTCGATGCAAGGACCAATACCCTAATTGTGCGTGAGACGGCAAAACGTTTGGAAGAGGCCAAAAAACTCATCCGTAAGCTTGATGTTCCGGTGCGTCAGGTTATGATAGAGGTAAGGATAGCTACGGCATCCAATAGTTTTGCAAAATCGTTAGGCGTAAGGTTTGGCGTAGCAAAGCAAGCTTTTGTTGGCTCGAAAAAGGTATTTGCAATCGGTGGCGCAGGCACTCAAGTGGACAGCGCAAGCGGCGCAGGCACCTTAACCGATACACTCGTTGACCTTGGTGTAGGTGGTGGTAATCCCTATGGCGCGTTGGGGATGACCTTGGCCAGGGGCGCTGATTATGTGTTGAACCTGGAATTGTCGGCCTTACAGGATCAAGCTCAAGGTGAGCTGCTTTCTAATCCACGGGTGATGACCTCTGACCGCTGTCAGGCAACCATCAAACAAGGCACCCAGATCCCTTATCAAGTCTCACAACCACAAGGGGCATTCACCGTAGAATTTAAGGATGCCACCTTAACACTGGATGTGACTCCGCAGATAACCCCCAGTGGCAGTGTCGTGATGGCATTAAAGGTTTCCAAAGATGCTCCAGGTGCGGCAATCGGTACGAATGTTTCTATCGATACGCGGCAACTTGAAACCAATGTTCATGTGATGGATGGGGAAACCGTTGTCCTGGGTGGTATTTTTGAGGGAAATCTTAGTAATACGGTTAATAAAGTGCCTTTCTTTGCTGATTTGCCCGGTGTTGGTTTCTTGTTTAAAAGGACAATAAATAATGATGCCAAAAGCGAATTGTTGATTTTTGTCACACCAAAAATTGTCAAGGATAATTTGGCGACCAATTGACCGCTTCAACTTAGGGCGAAAAGGGGGCATAATGCCCCCTTTTTATTGCGTTGAAACAACGGCACTGAATGACATTGGAGAACATTTATTTGATAGGCCTTATGGGGGCTGGTAAAACCACCATAGGCAGGCAATTGGCAAAAGCCCTGTCAGTGCCGTTTTATGACAGCGACAAAGCCGTTGAGGAAAGCACTGGCGTTGATATCCCAACCATCTTCGAATTTGAAGGCGAGGAGGGTTTTCGGGGGCGTGAACAAAAAATGATCCAGAAGCTAACTCAGCTAAAAGGCATCGTGCTTGCCACTGGTGGCGGTGCTATCTTGCGTGAAGAAAACCGTAAGTTACTCAAAGACAATGGCTATGTAGTCTATTTGCAATGTTCTGTGGAAAGAATTTTAGAACGTACCCGCCGGGATACCCAAAGGCCCTTATTACAGACGGATAACCCCAAAGAGCGTTTACAAATGCTACTTGAAGAGCGTCAATCCTTATATTTATCATGCGCGGATTTCAAGATAGATACCGGTATCCATAAAAGTAAAACCGTGGTTAGCCGCATCCTTGAAGAATACAACGCGGTCAATCAAGCTAATCGATAAGCCATGATCAAGCTACAGGTAGAATTAGGTGATCGTAGTTACCCTATTTACATAGGTTCCGGCTTGCTGGATCAGGCTGAACTTTATGCTAGGCACATTAAAGCCAGGCAGGTATTGGTGGTGACCAACGAAAAAGTTGCGCCCTTATATCTGGATAGGGTTTTAGCACAACTTAAGGCATACAACACTACACAGGTTATCCTGCCGGACGGTGAGCAACACAAATCGCTCGATGTACTCAACCAAATCTTCGATGCTTTATTGCAGGACAAGTTTGGTCGTAGCGCGACCTTGATCGCCTTGGGTGGCGGCGTTATTGGCGATATGGGCGGTTTTGCTGCCGCTTGTTACCAACGGGGCATCCCTTTTATCCAAATACCGACGACTTTACTGGCGCAAGTTGACTCTTCAGTAGGTGGAAAAACCGGTGTAAATCATCCCTTGGGCAAAAATATGATCGGCGCTTTTTACCAACCGCAATGTGTTATCGCCGATACGAACGTCCTCGATACCCTGGATGACCGTCAATTGTCTGCCGGCCTTGCCGAAGTCATCAAGTATGGCTTGATTAGAGATGCTGAATTTTTTGGCTGGCTAGAAGGCAATATGGACGCTTTATTGGCTAGAGATAAGCAAGCCTTGGCTTACGCCATAGAGCGGTCATGTATCAACAAGGCCGAGGTGGTTGCGGAAGATGAGACCGAAACCGGTGTCAGGGCGACGTTGAACTTGGGGCATACTTTTGGTCACGCTATCGAAACCGGCATGGGTTATGGTGAATACTTGCATGGTGAAGCGGTTGCGATTGGCACCTGTCAGGCGGCGGATCTTTCCAGGCGAAAAGGCTGGTTAAACGATAGCGATGTCGAAAGGATTGTTGCTCTTTTCAAAAGGGCCAAGCTTCCGGTTTATCCACCTGATGCACTAAGTCCTGAGCAATTTTTACAATTTATGTCGGTAGACAAGAAAAATGTCGATGGCGAAATCAGGTTAATTTTGCTAAAAGCCATTGGCCTCGCAACCTTGCCTGTGGGGGTTGACGAAAAGTTGTTACATCTGACACTTGAGTCCTACAGAAGCTAATTGGCGACTAATGAAAACGCCATTGAATGTTCAAATAAAACCGACTGTTTCTGGGTATCCGTTGATAACCAGGGAGCGCACCGAGAAGCTGGAGCTGTTAAATCATCTCATTGCTAACTTGGCGCATGCGATTATTATTTGCGGTCCAAAAGGCATTGGTAAGACCCTGTTGCTCAAGGTTTTTCAGCAAGCGGCAATAGAATCCTGGATATTTTGTTGGGTGCAGGCTGATAGCCAATTAAGTCTTCAAAAAATTCAAGAATTATTGGCCGAAAAAATAATACAAGGTATGCCGGACTATAAGCTCCAGTCTTTAGGCAATGCTTTCGATAGAATGGCTAGCCGGAATATGAAAATTGTACTGGTGATTGATGATGCGGGCAGCTTGGCACCAGGGTTGATTGAAAAAATCATTGCGTATACTAACGACAAGCCTGTTTTAAGGGTTATTTTTGCACTGACCCACAGTGAGCTGTATTTAAAAAACAGTACAGACCCTGCGGTAGAGGACTGCTATCAAATTGAAATTCCACCGCTATCAGAAAAACAGTGCGGTGAATACCTGGAATATTTATCGACATTGCCCAGGCCAAGGATTCTGTTCAATGCCATCAATGAAAGCATGGTGACGGCACTTTATCGTGAAACCCATGGTATCCCCAGGAATATACTTACCCATTTGCCCAGAGACGATAGCCACAATAAAATCGACTATTCCAAGACTGTCCTTTTTTGTGCCGTTATTGGCTTAGTCGGCGTTGCGCTGAGTGTACAATGGTGGAGTTCCAGGCCAAAAGTCGATAGCAATAAGGCGGTGGTTGCCGAAAGCAAGCAAAGTGATACGGCTGTTCAACAGACAAGGGACACGCCGAATTCTGCCGCCCGATCACCAGAAAATGCTGCGCTGCAACAAACACAAAAGTCAGCCGAAACACCGAATACCAGCATATCAGCCGAAACCAGGAATGATGTCATCAATGATTCGCACAGCCAAGCGATGATAGAGCAAGGCTTAAAACGTGACGATACCCGATTGCAAGCCTCAGTTCCTGCTCAAGCCAGTGAGAATATTAGCCAGCCAAAAGCCAATAATGCGCCGCAAGTCACTGAAGAAGTTATGTCCACAGGCCAAGTGCCAATAAATGCCCCCTTTCCTTTGGATGCGGGTGGGCAGTGGCTGATGGAACAGCCTGTTGAAAATGTCACCTTACAACTTATGGCCTTATCAACCGTGAAAGCCATCATCGAGGTGATGCAACGGCATCAAGCGTTGGGGCAAAACTTGCGATACCTGAAAACCAAAACCAGGCGGGGCAGGGACAGGTTTGTTTTGCTTTATGGTTCGTTTGCCAGCCCCGAACAAGCCAATTTAGAAAGAAAAAATTTACCGAAAGAATTGCAAAAAACCTGGCCGCGTAAGATAAGTGCAGTCCAAGGGGAAATTGGCACTGTGGTCTCAACTGATACGCCCGAATAAAATATGACAATACTTAAAAACGACACCTTTATCCGGGCGTTATTCAAGCAGCCGGTGGAATACACGCCGGTATGGATGATGCGCCAAGCCGGGCGGTACTTGCCCGAATACCGGGCAATCAGGGAGCAAGCCGGAAGTTTCCTTAACTTATGCACCAATCCTGAACTGGCTTGTGAAGTCACCCTGCAACCTTTGCGTCGTTTTGATTTTGATGCGGCGATACTTTTTTCCGATATTTTGACCATTCCCGATGCGATGGGTTTGGGGCTGTATTTCACCGAAGGCGAGGGGCCAAAACTTAAGAATCCGGTTAGGACAGTTGCCGACATCAACCGATTGCCCATACCTGACCCTGAAACGGAATTGCGCTACGTAGTCGATGCCGTCCGTTTGATTCGGAAAGCACTGCAAGGCAGCGTACCGCTAATCGGATTTTCCGGAAGCCCGTGGACATTGGCAACTTACATGATCGAAGGCGGCAGCAGCAAAAGCTTTCAAAAAGCCAAGGGCTTAATGTACGAACAACCCAAACACATGCACATCATGTTGGATAAGCTGGCGCAATCGGTCGCGGCGTATTTGAATGCACAAATTGCCGCAGGTGCCCAAGCTGTCATGTTATTTGATACTTGGGGCGGCATGTTAACGTCCGAAGATTATGCCGAATTTTCATTATATTATGCGAAACAAGTGCGAGCCTTGCTTAATACAGGCACAGGCGAACATAAAATCCCTACCATTTTATTTACAAAAGGCGGTGGGCAGTGGCTGGAAACCATGCTTGATGCGGGTTATGATGCACTGGGCTTGGATTGGCAAACCGATATTCAACTGGCCCGTGCCAGGGTGGGTGATAAAGTCGCGCTGCAAGGCAATATGGATCCTGTAACACTTTACGCCCAACCTGATTATATTGTTGATAAGGTAAAAACTATCTTGGAAAAATATGGTCAAGGTTCAGGGCATGTATTCAATTTGGGGCATGGTATCCTGCCCGATATTAATCCTGAGCATGTGAAAGCGATGGTGGATGCCGTACACCAATACAGTCCGGCGTATCATGGGTTCTGATAAGATAAGTGGGAATAGAGGAGTGTTGATTATGAAAAAAGTGAAACATTTTCTAGCTATTGCATTGTTGGTTAATGCAAGTTTTGCTTGGGGAGAAATTGCACAAGCTGAGGAAAAAATAGCCATTGTGGTTAACAGAAGCCCAACCTGTAGTTGTTGCGGAAAGTGGGTGGAACATCTGAAACAAAACAATTTCAATGTAAAAGATGTTGTTTCAGATGATGTTCAAGCCATCAAAAACAAATACGGCATCACCAAAGAACTGGCCTCATGCCATACTGCGATTGTAAACGGCTACGCCATCGAAGGCCATGTGCCTGCTGACGACATCAAAACGCTGTTGAAGAAAAAATCCGATGTTGTCGGCATAACCGTCCCAGGTATGCCCAGTGGTACGCCGGGCATGGAAATGGGCGGCAGAAAAGAGGCTTACCAAGTCATCAGTTTCGACAAAAAAAATCAACAGCAAGTATTTAATAGCTATCAGGCCGAGTGATGGTTCTTGCTGGCGATATCGGTGAAATCAAAAACAGTCTGGCGTTGTGCGAAAAGGTTGTTATACGCCAGTGCAAAATGCAGTGATTTTATCGATCTACTAAATGACTTTTAAACAGAAGTTGACCCGATAACAGTATAGCCCAGGGTTCATTTTCCCTATTATATTGAAGCGGGTAGGTTAATTAGCCGATGTAGCTCAGTTGGTAGAGCAACTGATTCGTAATCAGTAGGTCGTGGGTTCGACTCCCATCATTGGCTCCATAAAAATCAATATATTATGTGTAAATATAAGTGTGTGGTTATTTTTTATGGTCACTTTTGTGGTCACTTAAAGATTATGGCGCAACCCCTAACCAAGACCAATCATGAATTTACCTAAATTTTGGTAAGTAGGAAATTGTTAGACAATTTTTCATTTTGTAGACAATGCGACTGATATCTTATTACCATTCTAGGTTCTGTTGACGTTTCACCAATCAGGTAGAATTGGCCGATTTGGATGACATGAACCGGATAGAATTAAGCGATGAGGAGTGGTGGCGCATATTGGCGAAGTTAAGGAAACTGCCGGGCATCCGTATCGGCCTGCCGGATACCTGCAGGCAATTTGTCAGTGCCTGCTTGTGGATATTGCGTTCGGGTTCGCAGTGGCGGATTTTGCCGCCGGAGCATGGCAAGTGGAACAGCATCTTCAAACGGTTTTCGCGCTGGTGCGCCAATGGCGCGTTCGGCAAGCTCCTCGGTCATTTTTCCGAAGAGGCTGATTTGCAAGATGTTTCTATAGACGGCACATTCATTAGGGCACATGACTGTGCGGCTGGGGCGGCTAACAGCAGCGCCGAGGACGAAGCACTTGGATATTCCAAGGGTTGGTTTGGTTGCTAGGCTTCAGCCGTTTTGGCAGACAAGGGTTACGACACCGACGAGTTGCGGGTGTGGTTGACAGGGCAAGGCATGAAGGCGGTCATCCCGCCCAAATTGAACCGGAAACAAGCGATTGACTGTGATTATTGGCATGATAAGGAACGGCACGTAATTGAATGCCTGTTCGGCAAGCTCAAACACTACCGCAGGATTGCCATGCGGTATGAGAAAAAAGCTGTCAATTACATGGGGATGCTGTGCTTTTCATCGACCCTTTTATGGCTGAGATAAAGCGTCAACAGAACCTAGACTCAATTACTTTTGACACCTCATTTTCTATGGTTTTTTATTGTCGCATTGTGGATGCGAAAACAAGAATGTGTTTAGCAACAAAAAAATACTCTAACTAAAGGTTGTTTATTGAGTGAATATATAGGACGAAAGTCCTTATTCATCACCATCAGTTGCATCTGCAAATTTTCGGGATCATTATCAAAAGTCAATATACAGCGGAAATCAAGGCAGCTGTTATTAGCTCGCTGTTTATAATCTGGCTTTAGCAGACAAATACTGAAAACTGCCGACTTCGCTCTCTAGGCGCATCGAAGGAGTATAGGAAGCGTAACGTTAGTGGAGCGGAGTAAGACGACCTCCGCATAGCCGCGGCCGGGCGTGTTGACGGAGTTGGAGCGCAAGCGGAAGCGTAGTCAACATGCAAGGCCATCCGACACGGCATCAAGTCATTTGGGCAGTCGTTATGCGCAGCGTACCGAAGGGGAGTTGTGCATCGTGACGAACCGAGGACGAATGTGGGCAGCCGAAGGCATTAATCGCCACGTGATTTTTCGCCGCTAAAATCGGATGAATCCCATTTTAGCTTTCGCGAAAAATAGTGCCGCGCTTAGAGCTATATTCCTGACAAATCAAGTGTTAAATGAATAGTTCAGTTAACACTTAAATCAAGATGCCCTATCGCCAAAACCCTTTGCACCATGAAGGTAGAAAGCTTTCATAAGTTTAGCGGACTGCTAATGATTATTTCCCAGGCGAAGCCCTATTCTCATAAAATTCCATCACTTTAGTTGCCAACCACATTTGCGGGTTTTTTATGACAGGGGGCGGAACTTCCCCGGCCTTACGCATTTTCCAGAATTGTGTCCGCGTAACGCCAAGCTTCGCCACCATGTCGCTAATCTTTAGAAATTCTTTATCTGTTTTGTTTGTCATTTTAGAACCTACCCATAAAACTGTCGAAAACGGTTGCAGTAATTATTTTGAGGCATTTACATCAAACCTCTTGAATCCCGCATAAGACTCAACGACCTGATCAGGGTAGATGAGCCAGATGCAGGGTGGTTTGTAAAGTTGCTTATTCGTCTTTATCCTTGCCGTCGTCCCTTCCCAAGTAGTGCGTCGTGATCGATTCCCTGGAATGCCCCAGCTCCTCAGCCACTTGGATACGGGCAGCCCGGTCATCCTCGCGGTTGATGAGTTTGCCGCCCCTGACCGGCGAATCCTGACCGCTGAGCTCCTTATAGCGATTATTGGCATAAGCATGGCGCAGACCATGGGCGGTTATCCCGTTTTTCCGGCTAATACCACAGCTACGCAAGACGTAGTAATAGTGGTTTTTCCACTGTGCCAACGACCTGCTTGGGTCACTGGTGCTGCTGTCTTTAGTTGCCGAAAAAGCCTTGGCTTCGTCCAGCAGCGTCCGTTGTCCAGCCGTATTGATGGGCACGGCTCTTGGCCTTCCGCCTTTCGTACCGACCGAAACATCCAGATAAGCGCCCTTGTCCGCCAAATATGGGCGCACCATCATGGCCTCTTTACCCCTTAGCCCAGATTCAAATTCCAACCTAAGCTGTAACCCGACCCTGGGATCTTTCTGGCTGATTTCCTCCAGCTTTGCGGCCACATCAACACCTTGGGCTGACCAGGAATGGTCATAGGCACTAACGCTCGACCGTTGGATCAGTGCCTGGTCGACGTACCTATGGGTGGTCTCGACCATGCCGTCTTTGCCTATCCAACGGGCAAAGACCCGCAACATCGAAAATTTGCCTTGGATGGTGGACGGTTTCAGCTTCCCGGCGATAGCTTGCTGCTCCCAATCCTTGCCAAGGGCAATCAGATGCTTGCCTTTCAAGTTACTGGCATCGGTCAGCTTGAAGCCCAAGGCTTCCAAGTCCCGGAAAATTTGATGCAGGCCATTGGCATATTTTTTCCGGGTGGCATGGCTGGAGACCGAGCCATCCACGTTGAGCTTAATGTTGGCCGTAATGATCCGTTGCAAACTATCCCTGCAACAGCGTATAAGTATGGTAATGCTCATCATCATTCACCTCACGGTTATGTTACGGTTAGAAAACTAATGGCAAGGGATTGGCCGTCTTTCAAAGCACGCTACCGCCCTGGCGCATTGGCTTTCCGTTTCATTACAAAATTAACAATTTACTTTCTTGGCATCACTTAAGCGTTTACCCGCTACGCACGCCACTGTTTCCAGCAGTAGTGCGCACCCGGATTTCGGGCAATGGGGGTGCGGCCCGCACCCCCAAAGGCATGTATGTCCCTTCGGACAAAAAAATCGTCTGATCGCGCTTTGATCCAGTCTGCCAACAACCGGAAGCCACGACTGCCGCACCGCTACCGACAAAAGCCTGGATAGGCTCCCCATCCTGTAGCCGGCATCCCGCCGGATTGCGCCAATTCCTTGTAATGGCCGGAGCAACCGGCCAAAAACCTGCATTCAACTTTATGGTTTCTACCTGAGCGCTGTTGAATTATTCCTGGAAGCTGCGCCAGTCTTGGGCTGGCGCAGTTCTTCCCTGCACTCTCTTTTGACTTTGCAAGTGCAAAAGAGAGTGCGCGGCTAATTCATAGCGGCAAAACACGGGGCGAACCGGTGTTTAGTCAAGCGCAGGACAAGCGGGGGCTTATCGCTGCACAAGCGGCCTTACCGGGCAAACCCAGATCATTTCAGGTTGTTATGGGCGAACGAGTGGCAACAACGCCAAAACCGTCTGCGGAGTGAAATGCCAGCATCAAGGAAGCTAAACTATAAGCACTGCAACAAGAATCCGGTCAACAAGACTTCTCTTGCGGCAGATACCAAAAAAGTACCTTCCGTTCTAATGGCAGTAATGTTTATCCGGCTGGCCAATAAAACCAATCGGACAACATTGCTTAGCCTCTGCTGGGACAGAATCCCAACAAGACCAATGGTGGTTAAAAGCGTCTACGACAGAATCAAAATAAAGCAAAGATCCCGGCTGCTGGAAGTGTAGACACGCAGCAGCTAAAGGGTGCCATGATTTACGAGGTGACGCCTCGACCACTGAAACGCAGTGGCAACGCTAAACCTTAAAGGGTTCTGTAGCAGTCTAGGGGTTAATCCAGCTTACAGCAGTACAAAAAGCGGTTTCCGGCAGGACCTTGGCCCCTTAGGGGAAAAGTTATCACAACTTATTTTTTAATGCAAGCACTAATTTAAGAAATGATAGTTATGAAATCAATAGCTTGGAAGATAAAGAAAAGTTGAATCCTACCTTAAATCGACCAAAAAATGTTTCGGCAGCTCGAACGATACCAGACTTTTTTCAACTTATCCACAAACAACCGACCTCTGCTTTTATGCGGTTTATTTTGTCGAAAAAACTGATACTTACCATCTGAGAAAGCCACCATCATGGTTAATCGCCTTTGTTGGACGAAGCCGCTAACGCGGAGAAAAGCGCCGCCGCCCGATTAATCGATAAAATGTAACCTCAGGCCCTAAATCACAATGGGACCCTCAACAACGAATCATGAGGTTACAAAACAATGCCATCTCCCGAATTAATTTTCAAGCAGAATTATCAAAGCCATCTTAAACACCTGAAACTCAAAGGACTCCAGCCTAAGACGATTGAAGCCTATTCTAGAGCCATGCGGCGTATCGGTGCCTATTTCGATTATGAACTTAG
>JAYVGW010000009.1:0-14566 GCA_043771735.1 Methyloglobulus sp. | reverse complement strand
ACATTTACCTAATCCGCCATACCAAAACCGAGACCGTGGCTGGCTTGTGTTACGGACTAAGCGATGTCGCACTGGCCGATAGCTTCGTGGATGAAGCCCGGCTTATCCGCGCAAAATTGCCCGAATTAAGCGCAGAATGTTTGGTCATCAGCAGCCCGTTAAGCCGTTGCGTACAATTGGCGAAAACGTTTCACCGACCGCTTGAGATGGATGTCCGCTTACAGGAAGTAAATTTCGGCGACTGGGAAAACCAACGCTTTGACGATATAGATGCCAGTCTATTACGAAACTGGACAGAAAATTTTGTTATTGTGCCACCGCCCAATGGTGAATGCTTTGGCGATTTGTGCCGTCGCGTTGGCAGTTTCTGGGATGACTTACTCGCTCAAAAACAAGCGGAGCAAGTGTTGCTCATCACTCATGCGGGAGTAATCCGCGCCCTTCTCGCCCATGTATTGCAACTGCCGCCTGCCAATGCCTTTAAATTTCGCGTTGATGTCGGTTCGGTACATAAGCTGCAACACATCAACGATTACACTTACGTTCATTACACGAACCTATAAATGCACCGGCTCAGATGCTGGGAAAATCTTGACTTAGAAGATCTGTTAGACGTATTTAACTCGGAATCATGAGGGCATTTTTCTTTAGCAAACAGGGGTAGCTCTTGTAAGAATAAAGGCAATAGGCTAAAATCATTTTTAGCGCAATTTAGATGTCATAATAATCAATAAGATAGGTGCTGTGACTATGAAAAAGGAATCTACCAACCACCCTAAACCCAGCAAAAAAGCCTCGGCCAGTTCGATGCGGCTGGCACTGGAAAACCGGTTGTTGTTTGACGGCGCGGTGGTGGCCACCGCTGTCCAGGTCATGGACGATAAAGCCGGCCAAGACCAAGCCCATGATGCCGGCAAGGATGCCAAAACCGATGTTGCGCCGCCCGATGCCAGTGTTGATTCAGCCGACAGCCCTGCCGCCCAGGGCGGGTTAATCGAGGGCAAGGATTTTGCCCCGCAGCCGCAGGCGATCACTGCCGCCGCTTCGGCAGGAAATCCGGATGCCCCCACCTTGCTGGTTATCGATCCGCGTACCGAAGGCAGCGGCGAATTGCTTAAGAATCCACCGCCGAACACCGACACCAGGGTGCTTGATGAAAGCCGTGACGGCTACCAGCAAATCGCAGAAATTCTACAGGAACGGGACAACACCACCCAGCTACACTTACTGACTTCGGATATTAATGGACAACAGTGGCTAGGTGCCAGCCAGATCAATCCAAGCCTTACCGCATCAAACACTGAAGCCCTTACTGACTGGGGCGATAGCTTGGCAAGCAACGCCAGCATTGTCGTCCATGGCCGCGAAGCCATGAACAACTCATGGCTGGACCACGTCGATGCCCTGACCGGAGGCCAGGCCACTTGGTCGCAAGACCGCAACTTTGAGGGCAACAACACCGCAACCAACGATACTGCAACAAACGCCCAGGCAAGAGATAGCGATAACTTAACAGATGTAATATCAACAGATGCAGCCACCCAGCCTACAGCCCTGGTCTTCATCGACACCAACGTGAGCGATTACCAAACATTGCTTGATGGCATTGACCCTAGCGCCACAGTCGTACTGCTCGACCCCGCGAAAGATGGCGTTGAACAAATCGCCCAGACGGTATCCCGCTATACCAATGTCGATGCGGTCCACATCATATCCCACGGTGATGATGGACGGATAAATTTAGGGTCGGCCATCCTTGATCAAGCCAGTATGCAGGGTAAATATGCTGACGAGTTCGCAACGATCAATGCCGCGCTATCTGAAAACGCAGATATTTTGGTGTATGGCTGCGATGTCGCTGCAGGCGCACAAGGTCAAGCATTTGTAAGTGCCTTGGCAGATGCTACGGGTGCGGACATTGCCGCCAGCACAAACGACACTGGCGCTGCTGCGTTAGGTGGTGACTGGGTGTTAGAAGAAAAAACTGGCCAAATTGAGAGCCGAATTATCATCAATGGGGAGGCTCAGGATCAATACGCCAACGTGTTACGCAGCCCTAACGCCCCGTTGTCTGGCCTCACTAATGCGCCAACCAGCAATTATTCCGGTACGCTTGCCAACACATTCAATATCAATGGTACGTCAGGTATCACGAGTGATGTTGTTGGCGGACAGCAAGTCATTCAACTGACGAAACCGACAAATTCACAATCAGGTAGTGCCTGGAGCAACTATCAGATTGATCTAACTAAGAATTTCACTATCGATTTTGATGTCTATCTCGGCACCAACGACGCTAGCGGGGCAGACGGCATCGCGTTTGCGTTACAAAACAGTGGCCCCACGGTCACGGGAGCGGCAGGAGGAGCCATTGGTGTAGGAAATATCCCCAATTCTGTGGCCATAGAGTTTGATACTTGGAGGAATACAGATGCTAACCTTCGTCCCCTCCCAGATATCGTCAATGACCACATCGCGATTTATCGCCCGGCTACACGTACGTACGCAGGTCAAGCTTTAGGTGCAGGTATTAATAGGGATGTCGGTAATATTGAAGATGGCCGCTGGTATAACACTGTGGTCACTTGGAACGCTTCCAGTAAAACACTTAGCTACACATTTGCAGGTCCTGCGGGAAGCGCGGCAGGAGGGGCATCCGGTATCGTTACTGATTCAGCCGTAATCGACCCTGCAACTGTGTTTGGCGACAATTCGGTATATTTCGGTTGGGCCGCTTCAACGGGGGCATCAATAAACGACCAGCGTGTAGCAATCAACAGCATCAGCAACCTTTCACCCGCCGTCGATCTCAATGGGCCAGCTCCGGGTACGGACTACGCAACAACCTTCACCGAGAATGGCGCGGGAGTTAGCATAGCCGCACCAACATCAACCGTAGCCGATGCTGACAATGCCAATATGGTGTCAGCAACCATTACGTTAAGTGATAAACAAGCACTTGATCAGCTCCTGGTTGGCGGATCTTCTGCTCAAAGTGGCACGATCAATGGTATTAACTACACATTAGTCGATGACGGAACAAGCATTTCCATTAAACTGGAAGGGTCGGCATCGAAAGCAGCGTACGCAGCTACAATTCAGGCGATCACTTTTTCTAATTCATCAGAAAACCCTTCAAGTGCAGATCGACTAATAAGTGTGAAGGTCAATGACGGTATTAGCGACAGCGATCCAGCCGTTACCACAATCAAGGTCATCCCCGTTAACGATGCGCCAGCAGGTGCAGACAAAACGATTGGTATTGACGAAGATACCCCCTACACGGTCACTGCCAACGACTTCGGTTTTACTGACCCCATTGATACCCCGTCCAATACTTTCGCCAATGTAGTTGTCACCAGCTTGCCACCTGCGGCACAGGGCGTTTACAAGTTGAATGGCATTGCAGTAACCGCAAATCAAGTGCTTAGTGTTGCAGAAATCAATGCGGGCTTGTTGACATTCTCGCCAGCGGCTAATGCCAGTGGCGTTGCTCTGGGGGTGCTAGGTTTTAAGGTGCGAGACAACGGCGGCACAGCCAATGGCGGGATAGATACCGACCCGACGGCCAACACGCTTACCTTTAATGTTGCCACCGTCAACGATCCGCCAGTTGCCATACCCGTCTCACGTAGCGGTAACGAAGACACGCCAATTCCGGTTAGCTTAATCGGCACTGATGTCGATGGAACAATTGCAAATGTGAGCATTACAACATTGCCGAATACAAGCCAAGGCATCTTGTATCTTCCTGATGGGATCACTCCCGTAACAGCAGGGAAAGCATTGACACCTGCCGAGGCGGCTGGGTTAATATTTAAACCGGCACCTGATTTTAATGGCTCTGTGGTCATCCCTTTCACGGTAACTGACAATAACGGGGCAATTTCTGTGCCAGCCAATGCAACTCTTACTGTTACCCCAAGCAATGACCCGCCAATCGCCACACCCGTATCACCCAGCGGCGCAGAAGACATGCCGGTTCCAGTCAGCTTGGCGGGTACCGATGTTGACGGCACTGTCGCCAGTGTAACGGTAACCGCCTTGCCTCCTGCAACAGAAGGCATCCTGTATCTACCTAACGGCACTCCAGTGGTGGCAGGCAGGCCATTAACGCCGGCAGATGCAGCAGGGTTAATCTTTAAGCCAGCGCCTAATTTCAATGGCCCCGTCACGATTCCCTTTACGGTGACGGACAATAACGGCGCAATCTCAGCACCCACCAATGCCAACATCACCATCACGCCCGACAATGACCCGCCGGTTGCGGTTTCCGGCAGCACCAACACCCCAGAAGATACCAACGCCCCCGTCAACCTGACCGGCACTGATGTCGATGATACGGTCAGCAGTGTCACCGTGACGGCCTTGCCACCTGCGGCACAAGGTGTCCTCACCAAAGCCGACGGCTCGCCCGTCCTGGCAGGTGTGCCGCTTACCCCGAGCGAAGCCGCTGGCTTAATCTTTAACCCGGCACCTAACTTCAACGGCATAGTCACCATCCCGTTTACCGTGACTGACAACAATGGCGCAACGTCTGCGCCGGCCAGTTTTGTCATTGATGTTAAAGACGTGAACGACGACCCCGTCGCCACCCCAGCTACCGTCAATGGCACCGAAGACACCCCAGTGCCTGTCAAATTGACCGGCATCGATGCCGAAGGCCTCATTAAGGCCGTCACCGTGACCACCCTGCCGCCTGCATCACAAGGCATCCTGACCAAGGCCAACGGTACGCCCGTGGTGGCGGGTGTGCCGCTTACCCCGAACGAAGCCGCTGGCTTAATCTTTACCCCTGCGCCCAACTTCAGCGGCAAGGTGACCGTCCCGTTTACCGTCACCGATTCGGTCGGCCAGGTGTCGTCGCCTCCTGCCGAGCTCACCATCAACATAGCCGAGGTCAACGACCCGCCCGTCGCCATTCCAGCATCTTCCGACGGCAACGAGGACAAACCCATTCCGGTCAGCTTGGTCGGCACCGATGTCGATGGCACGGTAACCGCCGTGACCGTGACCACGCTGCCCCCTGCAACGCAAGGCATATTGTACCTGCCGGACGGCAAAACACCGGTAATAGCCGGTGTCCCGTTAAGCCCTGCTGATGCTGCCGCAGGCCTGATCTTCAAGCCCGCACCCAACTTCAATGGCACGGTGGCTATCCCCTTTACCGTTACGGACAATAATGGGGCTGTTTCACCTCCCGCCAACGCCAATATCACCGTTGCGCCGGTGAACGACCCCCCTGTTGCGATTTCTGGTAGCGTCAACACCCCAGAAGACACCGATGCACCGGTTAGCTTAGTAGGCACTGATGTCGATGGGACAGTCAACACCGTGACCGTGGCATCGTTACCAAGCCCGGCGCAAGGCATCCTCTATCTTGCCGATGGCGCTACCCCAGTGCTGGCGGGTGTACCTTTGACACCTAACGAAGCAGCCGGGTTAATCTTTAGGCCGGCACCCAACACCACAGGCATCGTCACTATCCCGTTTACCGTGACGGACAACAACGATGCCACTTCCCCGCTGGGCAATTATGTCATTGATGTGGCAAATGTGGACGACGACCCCGTCGCCACCCCAGCCACCGTTAATGGCATCGAAGACACCCCTGTGCCAGTAAAATTGACCGGCACCGATGTTGAAGGCCCGATTGCCAGCGTCACTGTCACCACGCTGCCGCCAGCATCACAAGGCATCCTGACCAAAGCCGACGGCACGCCCGTGGTGGCCGGTGTACCGTTAAGCGCTACCGATGCCGCCGGTTTGGTCTTTAACCCTGCGCCCAACTTCAGCGGCACAGTGACCATCCCATTTACCGTGACCGATTCGGTCGGCCAAGTGTCGTCGCCACCCGCCGACCTCACCATTAACATAGTGGCAGTCAACGACCCGCCCATCGCCAACGATGACGGCCCCATCGCCACCAAGCCCAACACCCCAGCGCGGGGCAATGTCCTCACCGGCACTGGCGGGGCGACCGCAGATGTCGATGCCGAAGGCAACCCCCTCAGCGTCACCCAATTCAGCATTCCTGGTGTCGGCACATTCACCGCTGGCAAAACCGCTACCATCCCCGGTGTCGGCACCTTGGTTATCAACAAAGACGGTAGCTTCGCCTTCACCCCTATTCCCGGCTACGCTGGCCCCGTACCCGCCGCCACCTATACCATTACCGACGGCATCAGTACCGACACCGCCACTTTAAGCTTTGCGCCAGTGCCTAAAGCTCCAGCATCCAACGGATTCAGCAACATTGGCCCGATAATTTTGCTATCCAACCCTACCCCGCCGTTATTTCCACCGTCAACCGGAGCAAGTTATTCATTATTGCCAGAAGATAAGCCCGAGTTGACATCGGCCAATTATGAATTTTATAAGCCCACCCGTCCGAGCTTGTATGGTGATTTGCAGGATTATGACGTGTACTTAACTGGCACACTTCGCAACCAAGTGGTGCTGGAACTGCAAAAATATTCTTTTAGCATCCCTCCTGGCACTTTCCGCCATACCAATCCTAACGAACAACTGCAATACAAGGCAACTCGGGCGGATGGCTCTCCGCTACCTGATTGGCTTAAATTTAATGCTAAAAAACTCAAGTTTTCAGGCGTGCCGCCTAGGGGTTCGGCAAATGTCGATGTGATGGTCAAAGCCCTTGATGCTTATGGCAACGAAGCCTATGCCACTTTCAAAGTCACGGTAAATAAGGAACGCATCGACAGGGACAGGGCTAACTTAAATAACAAACATCATGCCCAAGTCAGTGAGCCTATCAATCAGCGGGCCATGATCGCAGGCAAGTTGGCCTTCAACGAACAGCTAAACAGCGTAGGAAAATTGAGTCGATTGATGGAGAGCAGGGCGTTGTTGGATAGCTTGAACCAGCTCTGATTTTTGTAGCCGACTTATGGGCAACGATCTTCAGGGCTGAGACAAATATCGACATAGACAATCTGTTACAAGCAAAACCATGAAAACATTGTTTATTGGCGGCATCAAAAGCGGCAAATCCCGTCTTGCTGAAGCCTATATTCTGGAGAAAGCAGGGCAAAAACCTTACTATTTGGCGACAACTGAGTTTATCGACGATGAAATGCGCCAACGCATCGCTGTTCATCAACAGCGTCGGCAAGATAGTTTTACCACGCTTGAAGAACCTATCCAGCTCTTAAATTCTCTGAACAATTGTTCAGGGCCTGTGCTAATAGAATGCATTTCTATGTGGTTGAATAATATGCTTTTTCATCAAAAAACACAGAATTTTATCTTGCAGGAACTGACTGCTGTGATGCAGTTAAACATTGATATGGTCCTGGTGCTAAATGAAGTCGGATTGGGTGTTATTGCAGACAATCCCCTGGCCCGACAATATGTCGATCTATCGGGCAAAGCCGCCCAGTTGCTGGGTGAGCAGTGTGATGAGGCGTTTTTTTGTTGCGCGGGGTTAAAAGTGCAGTTAAAGTGAAAGCTGGAGTTTGTAATTAATTTCATGATTTTGTTGAATTATAGCGAATTTTGGACTATTTTTCTAAAGCCGAGCGAATAAAAATATACGAATGTTGTATTTTCCAGTTAAGCCGTTGTAATCATCAAATGGGCAGACTATTTCCAGCCTGAAAAGTAATATAAACAAGGGGATTGCGTTGTGAACTGTTCAAAAATCTTAATTGCCGCTTTTTTGACGGTTTTTCTTCTCAGTGGTTGTAACCTTAACCCCATACCCATCACCGACGACGAGCGGATGGCGACGATGATGCAAGACCAGACCGAAATGTATGCCAAGCAAGAGCCTATCACAAGGCCGCTGACCCTATACGATGCGTTAGCCCGTGCGCTTAAATACAACTATGACCATCGCCTCACCGTGATGGAGGCCGTGCTTCAAGACACCCAACTTGAAGTTGCTACCCTCAATATGTTGCCTAAACTGACTGCAAATGCAGGTTATTCTTTTAGAGAGCATCAATTGGCTTCCTCTAGTGCCTCCTATTTTAATTACAATGATATAAGGGGAAATACCTTGGCTGGTGGTAGTAAGTACGCCACCTCACAAGATGCCAGCCGCGGCATCGCCGACCTGACCTTCGCCTGGAACGTATTGGATTTCGGGGTCAGTTACTTCCAGGCTAAACAACAGGCCGACCGTATCCTCATCGCCCAGGAACGTCGCCGTAAGGTCGTCAACAACCTCATCAAAGAAGTCCTACAAGCCTATTGGAGCACCAATATTGCTGATCGCTTATTGCCAGGGCTTGAACCCGTGCTTGCAGAAGCCGAACGCGCACTGACCGTAAGCAGGACTATTGAAGGCGACCGCCTGCAACCGGTTATCAGCGTTCTGGAATACCAACGCAGCCTAATACGCATTATCGACCAACTCAAAAAGCTCAGGGCCGACCTATTGATTGCCAAGCCCAAGCTGGCCGGGTTGATCAATGCCCCCGCACATTCCAACTTTGTCCTGGCGTAGCCTGAAATCACCCCGGAACCGCCCGAACTTAAAAACAGTGTTGAAGAACTCGAAAACCTGGGCTTGTTTTATCGGGGCGATTTGCGCGAAGAAATCTACCAAGAACGCATCAGCCGAGCCGATGTTTGGAAGGAAATGTTGAAAATATTGCCAGGGCTTACCATTCCTATTGGACTAAACTTTGATTCCAACTCCTTCCTGATCAATAACTTCTGGCTGGAAGCGGGCGCACGGACGACCATTAACTTAGTTAACTTGATTGCCGCCCCCAAAATATGGAAGTCGGCGGAGACCCAAGTAGAAGTCGCCAGAACCCGCCGCAAAGCGCTTAGTGTAGCTGCCGTGGTGCAGATCAATGTCGGTTACCAACAATATCTCAAAGCATTGGACAGCTACAAAAATGCTAAAGAACTGAACAAGATTGACGAAAGCATTTCCACCGTCATGACCAACAATGCTGCAAACGATGCCGGCTCAGAACTGGAACGTATCCATGCCGCTACCGCAGCCTTGGCTTCCCAACTCGAAAAGGAACAAAGCCTGGCGGATGTCTATGGCGCGATGGGTAATATCTATGCGTCTATTGGCCTCGACCCTGCCACTGGCGGGATAGAGCATGTCACTGTCCGTACGTTGGCGGTACAATTGGAGAAAACCCTGGATAGCTGGTATAAGGGTTATTTGCCGAAGTTGCCGGCAATGGTTAAGGCTCCGGCTGCTGTTCCCGTAAAGTTAAGTGAGAAATGAATCAAACCCTAGTTAGGCCGTTACAAATTCAAAAAACACCTTCGCCCCACACGGATGGAGGGAGTGCGGCGGCGGATAAGGAATCCGCGCCACCTCCCGTCGGGGGAAGGCAGTAATGAATAATTTAAAATCATCTGATTGTATAAGCCACCCTAACCTTTTCCCCGTAAGAAAGGTTTTTTTTCGAAGTCCTATAATTTGTGTGGGCTTGCTTTACGCATTATTGCAAGCGTTTCCGGCACTTGCTGAGTCGCCTGAGTTAACGCCAGAAACCATCGACAGACAAAGTGAAATCTCTAAAATTGAAGATCAAGCCCTTGAGCAGGGCGGGACGCAGGCAAGCACACACATTGAGCAACTTCTTAGGGCGCAGATAAAAGCACGGGAAAGCACCCAAATTTCCAGTGAAATGGATGGCCGTATTATCCAGCTCAAGGTACGTGATGGAGAGCGGTTCAGCGCTGGGCAGCTTTTGGTCGGTTTTCATTGTTCTTTAGAAGAAGCGCAACTAACCAAGGCCAAAGCGACACTGGAAAAAAAGCGAAAGACCCACGAGGTCAACCAGAAACTGGAAAAACTCAACTCGATTAGCACGCTACAACTTGCTGTTTCCAAAACCGAAGAAGATGAAGCCAAAGCTGATGTTAGGGTTGCGGAAGCGATGCTTGGGCGGTGTACCATTAAAGCGCCATTTTCAGGTAAGGTGGTGGAAGTGACCGCCAGGGCCTATCAATCGGTGCGCGAAGGCGACCCGTTACTGGAAATAGTCAACGAGAAAGACCTTGAAGTTGAATTTATTGCACCATCGCGGTCACTGCCACAACTTAAGCCCGGCAAGACTTTTAAGGTAACGCTTGATGAAACCACTAAGACCTATAAGGCCAGCATAATCAGGCTTGGTGGGCGAGTCGATCCAGTCAGCCAAACGATCAAAGTGTATGGCCGCATCACGGACAGTTCAGCCGAGTTGTTGCCCGGTATGAGTGGTGCCATAGAACTTACCCCAGCCGAGTGAGTGATCGATTAAATAATCAGCTAATCCGCCTAACGCTCCTGCTGCAACTGGAACGCAGGGCAAGGCAAGCACCCGCCAAAGAACTGCCTTATGTGCTGGTTAACGAAACCGCTGAACTGATTCCTTATCGCCAAGCGGTGCTTTGGCGAAAAGACCATGCCAAAATAGAAACGGTTTCAGGCGTTGCCAAGCCGGAACAAAACAGCCCTTACGCACTGTGGCTTACCGCAGTGTTAAAACATATTGGCGGTACAGAAAATACACATCAAATCAAGCCATTAACCAAAAATGACCTGCCGTCAGAGCTTGCCAAAGACTGGGCTGAATGGTTGCCGGAACATGGTCTTTGGATGCCGTTGCCTGCCCCTTCCGAGGGAAGATATGTGCTGGCCTTGTTTCGGGAAGGGGCCTGGACTGAAGCAGAAATCCATCTGCTGTCCTATCTAGCAGAAGCATACGGCCACGCCTTTTCGCTGGTTGAGGCGGCAAGCCCTAAAATACCCTGGCAAGATCGTCTTAAAGCACGCAAAACCCAATTAATCATCGGTAGCCTATTGTTGCTTGCCCTGTTTTTCCCCATCCGGCAATCGGTGTTGGCTGAAGCCGAAGTAGTTGCCCGGCAGCCCAAACTGGTGCGTGCGCCGCTTGAAGGTGTAGTCGAAACTTTTATGTACTGCCTAATGAGGCTGTCAAAGTGGGTCAAAAACTGTTTTCGCTGGATCGGACAGAGTTGCGTAGCCGTCTTGAAGTTGCCAAAGAAAAGCGTGATATTGCCCAAACAGAATATCTACAGACCACCCAGCAAGCCATGTTAGACCCGACGGTAAAACACAAGTTGGCTGGATTAAAAAGCAAATGGCAACAGGAATCGGAAGAGGTCGAATATGTGCGCACCTTGCTGCAACGCTGCGATGTCACCGCAACCATAGCGGGCGTGACCGTATTTGATGACCCTAATGACTGGCTGGGTCGTCCTGTCACCCAAGGCGAAAAAATTCTTGCCGTGGCCGACCCTAAGTCTGTCGAACTTGAAATTCGGTTGCCTATGGAAGACTTGATTGTTTTGGAAGCAGGGTCGGAAGTCTTGTTTTTCTCTAATATCACCCCCCATAAACCGCTGGATGCCAAGCTCAATTATTTCAGTTACCGCGCCACACCCACCCCCGCTGATGTCATGGCTTACCGGCTTAAGGCAACATTTGCAGAACAAGAAGAACTGCCGCGCCTGGGTTATCACGGCACGGCTAAATTGTACGGTACACGCAGGCCTTTTATTTTGTGGTTACTGCGGAAACCAATCCTGACGATGCGCCTATGGCTGACCTGGTAGCCAGTGTTACTCAGGAAAAAGCCAAGGAGTGGCTAACGCTTCGTGAAGACATAGCGTTGTTGCAAGGTCCACGCGCTTATGATGGCTCTCCCACCTGGACATTGTATGATCCCGCCGTACACCGATATTATCGAATCGGTTGGCTAGAGTTCGAATGCTTGCATCGTTGGAACATGGGTAACGCCGAACACATCGCAATGAGCATCCAAAATGAAACGCCAATAGATGTGGATGTAAGCGATATAGAACAATTTGCAGAATTCCTGACTAAACACCAATTAGCCAAGCCTAAAGGACGGGAATCCAGCAGTCGTTTCGCTTATATCCGTTATGCGTCAAGGCCAGGATTCTGGACTTGGTTATTGCATAATTACCTGTTTATGCGCGTCCCTTTAGTGAAGCCTGACCGGTTCTTGCAAAAAATCTTGCCCTTAATAGACCTTTTTTTTCATCGCCGTTTTATGATACTGCTGTTTTTAGGGGTCTGTCTTGCGCTTTACCTGGTTGCACAACAGTGGAGCCAGTTTAGCCATAGTTTCCTATATTCATTCACGCCCGAAGGCATTTTGGCTACGGTGGGTATGATGTCCCTATCCAAAGTGGTGCATGAGTTAGGTCACGCCTTTGCTGCTAGTCACTTTGGTTGTAGAGTGCCTGCGATGGGCATGGCCTTGTTGCTGGGTATGCCAGTGCTATGGACCGATGTCACCGACGCTTGGCGCTTGCCCCGACGTAGTGACAGGCTCACTATTGATGCCGCCGGCATGATCGCCGAATTGACGCTTGCCGTGCTGGCGACCATTTTATGGACGGTATTGCCCGATGGTCCATTGCGTAGCGGTAGCTATTTACTGGCAAGCACTGCATGGATCATCACGCTGGGCATCAACCTTAACCCGTTTATGCGATTTGATGGCTATTATCTGCTTTCCGATGCCTTTGATATACCCAACATGCAAGACCGCTCCTTTGCGTTGGCGCGTTGGCAGCTTAGGGAAAGCCTGTTTGGATTTGGTATAGAACCACCAGAACATTTTCCAAAGAAACGCCATCAGCTTCTTAACTTATACGCTTACAGTATCTGGATTTACCGCTTGATCCTGTTTACCGGTATCGCCTGGGCGGTTTATTACTTTTTCTTTAAAGCGTTGGGGTTAGCCTTGTTTGCCGTAGAAATCGGCTGGTTTGTTATCCTGCCTATTGCCAAAGAAGCTGCCATATGGCGGAAAATGATTGCTGCACGAGGTACGCCTATCCGTCCACGACCCGCCTGGCTGGTTCCGCTAGTCTTGTTAGCGCTTTTGTTCGTTCCCTGGCAATCGCATCTCTTTGTTCCCGGGCTATTTAAGGCAGAATCCGAATACACTTTTTACTGTATTGAACCGGCACAGGTGCAGGAAGTTTTGGTAAAAGAAGGCGATTCCGTAACAGCCAATCAAATTCTCGTGAAATTGGCTTCCCCAGATTTAGATTACAAAATAGTCGCCTCGCGGCTTAAACTGGACGAATTGACACAGAGGTTGGCATCGCAAAGCCTGGAATTGAAGTTGGCGCGCAATAATCCCAAAGAGTATGAAGAACTCCAATCAACACGCGCAGAACTGACGGGCTTTCGAGAGGTGAAGGAAAAGCTTACGGTACGGGCGACCTTTGCAGGGCGTGTCCGGGATTTGTCTGATGTGCTTCATCCAGGCGAATGGTTAGCTAAAGATGAACCTTTGGGCATCGTCGAAAGTCGAACCGCTTCTGTGATAGCTTATGTCGAAGAAGCCGACCTGGCGAAGCTAAAAACAGGCGGCGAAGGACGGTTTTATCCAGAAGGCGGTGACTTATCGCCCTTCTCCGTTAAAATCATAGCCATAGACAGTGCCGGAACCCGCGAACTTAAGGTAGAAGAACTCGCATCAAAATATGGCGGCGGCATTGCCGTGAGACCGGATAAAGAGAAAGAACAACACTTGATCCCGGAGCAAGGGGTTTATCGGGTCGTCATGCAAACGGAAATGCCCGGATTGCCGCAAAGCAGCACAATCCGTGGCAGGTTGTCATTAGCAACTGTGGCAGAAAGTATCGCTGATAGGCTAACGCGCTTGACCGTCGTGGCCTTGGTCAAAGAAAGTGGTTGGTAGATACAATAATATCAATCGATAAGGTTAATTCTTATAACTTATAAACCATGACAACACAATTAGATAAAAGCACAAATACCGTTTGGCATCACGCAACGGTCACCAGAAAACGGCGCGAAGAAAAAAACCAACACAAATCGGTTGTGCTTTGGTTTACGGGCCTTTCTGGAGCGGGTAAATCAACCCTGGCACATGCTGTTGAAGAGCGATTATTTCAAAACGGCTTTAACACGTTTGTGTTGGATGGCGACAATATCCGTCATGGGCTATGTGGCGATTTAGGTTTTAGCGACGAAGACCGTAAGGAAAATATCCGGCGTATCAGCGAGACCGCAAAGCTTATGCTTGAAGCTGGTGTCATCACGTTGACCGCCTTTATCTCACCTTTTCGCGCTGAACGGGCGATGGCTAGAAGCCTTATGCCGCATGGGGATTTTATCGAAATCCATTGTTACTGCCCTTTGGCCGTTTGCGAACAACGTGATGTTAAGGGGCTTTATAAAAAAGCGCGTGTAGGCGAAATAAAAAATTTTACCGGCATATCTTCGCCCTACGAAGAGCCCGTAAAACCGGAGTTACGCATTGACACCAGCGCCCTAACCCTAGCGGAAAGCGTCCAGCAAATCATGGCATTGCTACGGTTACGAAGCATACTTCCTGCCCTGGAAAGCAGCGATGCACTATGATGTCTTTAATGGCGATGCGGATGGCATTTGTGCGCTTATCCAGCTCCGTCTAGCCCAACCGCTTGAATCGAGCCTGGTAACAGGCATTAAACGCGATATACAATTATTGGATAAAGTCACCGTCAATCCCGGCGACAGCCTGACGGTATTGGATATTTCTTTTGAAAAAAACAGCCATCGTGTTGC
>JAYVGW010000008.1:0-3150 GCA_043771735.1 Methyloglobulus sp. | reverse complement strand
GTCCACCGGATCGGACGGACGGGGCGAGCCGGTTCAAGCGGTGCGGCCTTGTCACTGGTTTCACCAGAAGAAGCCCACTTGCTCGGGGCTATCGAAAAGCTGTTGAAACGGCAAATTCCACGGGTAAGTGACACCGGCTATGAGCCAGTATCGTTAAGAATTGATGATGCACCAAAAAAAATTGCCCCTGCCAAATTTTCGGGTAAAAAGGATTATCGGCACACTGACAAAAAAACACCGCAACGTAGCGCTAAACCGAGTTTTAATCCGCGCAGTGATAAACCGAAAAGTCGCGCCAATTCAAGGCCGTAATTTAACCCGCTGAATTAACTTGTGATTTCCTAGTAGAGACGCAAAATCTTGCGTCCCTACATTAAATCATCCATGGCATATAAAACTTGTCCAAGAGAACCTTACAAAACACAATTTCGTTTTTTGCGTATCTGTTAACATTACGGTATTAAAAATAGACTATTATTAGTTCAATATCATCAAGATAAATCTATTAACCAGGAGAATTTAACCATGTCGTTTTTCGCATCGTTCACAAAAAAATCCAAACTCGATGCTGCCGTAAAAAAAGCTGATAAAGCACGTAAAAACGAAGGCAGCGTAGCAGACCAATTATTTAAAGAAGCCTATCAAGATTATGCCGATGTCCTGACTGGCGATTCTTTGCGTGCCGCAGCGCTGTACCAATGGGGCGTTACTTTACTGCGCCAGGCAAAAACCAAAACGCCGCAGGAATCGATCAATATTTACCGGAACGCGATTGCAAAATTCTCTTTTTGCATGACGTTGGACCCCAACTACCTTGCCGCGGCGATTGATGCTGGGGTCGCCTGCATGGATTTGGCCCGTGCCAGGGGCGTACTGCCAACTGACGAATTGTATGAGATGGCGAAAAGGCAATTTGATAAAGCCAATTCGATACAAACCGGTGTTGCCGCTTTTAATCTTGCCTGCGTTTATGGCGTACGCGGCGATAACGAAAGCTGCCTGGAAGCCTTAAAGACTGCAAAAGATAAAGGCAACTTACCGACAGATGCAGACATACTGAGCGATCCCGATCTGGCCGGCATGAAAAACAAGGCTTGGTTTAAGGAGTTTATGGCTACACTGGAAGAAGACAGGCGGATCGAAGAGGAAAAACGTCTTGCGGCGAAAGCGGCTGAAGAAGAAGCCAAGAAGCCGAAACCAAAAAATCCTAATGACTTCGACCCTTACCATACCGAAAAAAATAAGGTTGAAGCAAAGAAACCAGCGGTTAAGGCGAGTGAAGCACAAGTAATTGAGAAGGAGACCGTAGTTGCCGAAGAATCTCAGCAAACGCCACCCAAAAAAGCAGTTAAAAAAACCAGTAAACCAGACTCTAAAAAAGAGTCGGTAACTACCAAAGAATCCAAATAGCCAAGAAGTACCAGTGTGTTCTGTTTTAACGTATCCGTTCGCAGTAATTTAAATTATTGGACCAAAGCCCTGCCGATATTAAATAAACTCTTGTCGGAGGACTGTCAATGGTTCAACAAGCTCACCACGAACGGTATCGGCGGATTACCGTTCGTAATGTCGAAAGGCTTATTCAGGCCCTCGTTAGGATTTGCTTTTATCCTCACTATCTGACTCATGCAAAATGGCCGTATAACAATCCATAATGCTTTCGGTATAAACCGAATGGGCGTTGGCAAGCTCTTGTGGGGAACCGAAATCCTTGCGTAATTCTTCCAAGGTCTTTTGGGGGTCTTTGGCCAGGGACATTTTCAGCATTTTTGCGTAGTTTCGATAGGCTTGTAATCTATCTGGGTCAAAAGCAAAAAGGCCAGGCATCCTCTGGTAAGTCGTGTCAATGACACATTTAGCCATATGGGCAGGGTCTATCTTGTAATCTTTAACGTCTTGTTCTTTCTTCATTTCTTCTAACACCACTTCTTCATATTGTCGCTTATCAGCACAAGCCACCAGAAACAATGACAACAGAAGGGTCAATAATTTTATTTTCATGTAAACAGCACCAACTTATTTTTAACTAACAACATTGAGGGAGGCATTATACGCATTTCGCCGGGTTTCTTGTAATCGCAAAACGTAGCTTGGTTAGGTAAGGCCTACTATTGACTGATTTCCTGCATGGCTAATTTCACCCAATCCTCAGCTTCCTTATTAATATCAGCCGTTTTGCGGCCTTGACTTTTAATTGGAGGGCCGATTTTTACCTTGATTGTCCCTGGATACTTTAAAAAGCTGTAACGCGGCCAAAAATTTCCAGCATTGTGTGCAATAGGTATGACGGGGTAACCCGACTTTTGCGCCAGCATCGCACCGCCCGCGCTAAAACTAACTATTTTATCGACTGGCATCCGCGTCCCTTCTGGAAATACGACCACCCATAGACCTTCCTTTAATGCCCCAGTTCCTTGGCTGATTAATTTACGCAAGGCGGCGGATTTGTTATTTCGGTCTATGGCTATCGGTTTTAAGGTAGCCATCGCCCAACCCCAAAACGGCACCCATAATAACGATTGTTTGAATAACGACGTTTGAGGCGGTAGAAAACACCTGAACGCCAATGTTTCCCATGCCGACTGGTGGTTGCTTAACACAATTGCGACACTGTCGGGCTTGATATGTTCCAGCCCTTCCACCTCATGACGGACACCACAACAAATTTCTGCCAATTTCAATACAGCTTCCGCCCAGCCTTTGCCCATGCGATAACGGACGCCAAAGGGGAAAATGATACAAAGCAACACCAAAGAGCCAAATACAAAAGTGGCAATTATTGAACCTGCCAAAAACAATGCCGACCCAAGATAAATTCGTATGTTATTGTTTTGATAATATATATTCGGCTGCGCCATAAAGATTTTCAAAGACAGGAAGGTTGAGGTTGGGATTGTGGTCTAGCGTTTTTTGGCCTTTTCCGGTTTTGACCAAGATAGGGTTTGCGCCTACGGCTTGCGCGGCTTGTATGTCACGTAGCGAATCGCCGATAAAACTGACGGTTGTTAGATCAATATTGTGTTCTTCAGCAAACTGCTCCAGCAAACCGGGTTTTGGCTTACGGCAGTTGCACAGGCTATCTGGGCCGTGCGGACAATAGTAGATTGCAGTAATTTCCCCACCTTTCTCGGCAAGCATCCGGTGCATTTT
>JAYVGW010000007.1:0-32321 GCA_043771735.1 Methyloglobulus sp. | reverse complement strand
TTTGGCATCAACATGAATACCGACCATACCTTGGAAGAAGTCGGCAAACAGTTTGATGTAACCCGTGAACGTATCCGTCAAATTGAAGCGAAAGCCTTAAGAAAGCTGCGGCATCCATCCAGGTCGGAGCAATTAAGATGCTTCCTGGACGGCGAGTAGCTACCAACTATAAATACAGGGCCCTTAGCTCAGTTGGTTAGAGCATCCGACTCATAATCGGCAGGTCGTAGGTTCAAGTCCTACAGGGCCCACCATTAAGTACACAAATAGGCTGCCCATGCAGCCTTTTGGCTATTTAGGTTTACTATTAACAAGGGTGGTATTGTGAGCAATAACTTCATTTTTACATCAGAATCCGTTTCAGAAGGGCATCCAGACAAGGTTGCCGACCAGATCTCTGATGCCGTGCTTGATGCCTTGCTGGCACAAGACCCACGGTCTCGTGTGGCCTGTGAAACCTTGGTCAAAACTGGTATGGTCGTTTTGGCAGGTGAGATTACCACAAACGCCTGGGTCGATATGGAGGAGCTGGTCAGGAAAGTCGTCTGCGATATCGGTTACGATAATGGCGACATTGGTTTTGATGGTAAAAGCTGCGCCGTATTGAACGCAATCGGCAAACAATCGGCAGACATTGCGATGGGCGTTGATGAAGGCGAAAACCATGAACAAGGCGCGGGTGACCAAGGTTTGATGTTTGGTTACGCCAGCAATGAAACCGATGTCCTGATGCCGGCCCCTATTACTTATTCGCATCTATTGGTCAAACGACAAGCCGAAGTCCGCAAGAATAAGACCTTGCCCTGGCTGCGTCCTGATGCCAAAAGCCAGATCACGTTCCGCTACGAAGATAACAAACCCGTAGCCATTGATGCCGTGGTGTTATCTACCCAGCATTCCCCAGATATCAGCACCAAAGCGCTGCATGAAGCGGTGATGGATGAAATTATCCTGCCTGTTTTACCTAAAGAGTGGCTGCACAAAGACACAAAATACTTTATTAACCCAACAGGCCAATTCATCATCGGCGGCCCTGTGGGAGATTGCGGCTTGACTGGCCGTAAAATTATCGTAGATTCATATGGTGGCATGGCAAGACACGGTGGCGGCGCTTTCTCCGGCAAAGATCCGTCGAAAGTAGATCGTTCAGCCGCTTATATGGCACGCTATGTGGCAAAAAATATTGTTGCGGCAGGCTTGGCTGAACGTTGTGAGATCCAGGTATCTTATGCCATTGGCGTTGCAGAACCGACTTCTATTGCTGTTGAAACCTTCGGCACAGGAAAACTGGCTGAAGACAGATTAGTGGAAATCGTCCGGGAACATTTCGATCTCAGGCCTAAAGGCTTGATCGCCATGTTGGACTTACTAAAACCCATTTATCAACCTACGGCTTCTTACGGGCATTTTGGACGTACAGAAGATACTTTTAGTTGGGAAAAAACTGACAAAATCGAGGTATTAAAAGATGCAGCTGGCATTTAATTCAACGACTCCATTACAACGACTTCGGGAACAAAAATGAGCCAACAAGATTACAAAATTGCAGACATTGCCTTAGCTGATTGGGGGCGAAAGGAAATCAACATCGCCGAAACCGAAATGCCAGGTTTGATGGCCTTGCGCAAGGAATTTGGCGATAAGAAACCGCTCAAGGGCGCTCGTGTGGCTGGTTGCCTGCACATGACCATACAAACCGCAGTATTGATCGAAACATTGACTGCATTAGGTGCAGAAGTGCGCTGGTCTTCATGCAACATTTTTTCCACACAAGATCATGCTGCATCCGCAATTGCGGCGGTGGGCATACCCGTCTTTGCCTGGAAAGGTGAAACTGAAGCCGAAGCTGATTGGTGCATAGAACAAACCATCATCGGGCCAAATGGCTGGCGGCCCAATATGATCCTGGATGATGGCGGCGACTTGACCAACATGATGCACGACAAATTTCCAGAGCTGATGGCGGATGTCAAAGGTTTGTCGGAAGAAACCACGACCGGTGTCTTGCGTTTGTATGAACGGGTTGCAAAAAATACTCTGAAAGTCCCTGCCTTCAACGTCAATGATTCAGTGACCAAATCCAAATTCGATAACTTGTACGGTTGCCGTGAATCCCTGGTTGACGGCATCAAACGCGCTACTGATGTCATGATCGCCGGAAAAATCGCCGTGGTCTGTGGTTACGGTGATGTCGGTAAAGGTTGCGCCCAATCCTTGCGCGGCCTTGGCGCAACCGTTTGGATCACCGAAATTGACCCGATTTGTGCCTTACAGGCCGCAATGGAAGGTTACCGTGTCGTCACAATGGAAGATGCCGCGCCTATAGCCAATATTTTTGTTAGCGCAACCGGCAATTTTAATGTGATTACCCATAAGCATTTATCAGCCATGCGGGATCAGGCCATAGTCTGCAACATCGGCCATTTTGACTCCGAAATTGAGATTTCATCGCTCCGCCAATACACATGGGAAAACATCAAGCCGCAAGTTGACCATGTTATTTTTCCAGACGGCAAACGCTTGATTATTCTGGCGGAAGGCCGTCTGGTCAACCTGGGTTGTGCGACTGGACATCCGAGCTTTGTGATGTCCAACTCGTTCTGCAACCAAGTGTTAGCGCAAATGGAGTTGTGGCAAAATGCGAAGAGTTATGAAAATAAAGTCTACATCCTGCCTAAAATACTGGATGAAAAAGTAGCAAGGTCGCATCTGGAACAATTAGGCGTTAAATTGACTGTGCTTACCGATGCACAGGCAAAATACATTAATGTTCCGGTGGAAGGTCCGTATAAAGCAGACCATTACCGTTATTGATGGGCGTTGACAAAATGTAGGTTGGGTTAGACGCACATGGCAAGTTTGCTAAACAACCGCAGGCTTATCCGTGCGTCGTAACCCAACATTTAGCTACCATAACTGCGATTGTTGGGTTACGACGCGCCAAAGCGTCTAGCAGGCTTTTTCACTCTACTGTATGCGCGTCTTTTATGCCCTTTGGGTAAACCCAGCCTACACATTCTGAAATGCAATCACAACAAAATCATCCGCAACAATTCAGCTTTGAGTTTTATCCACCAAAGACTGAAGAAGGTGCTGCCAATTTACAGCTTGTCCACAGTAAACTGGCGGAACTCAATCCAGAGTTTTTCTCGGTCACCTTTGGTGCTGGTGGTTCGACGCGGGACAAAACTTTCGATACCGTCGTCGAAATCCAGAAGCAAGGGGTTTCAGCGGCGCCGCATTTATCCTGCGTGGCTTCGACCAAAGATAATATCCGCGCCATACTGAAGAGCTACCAAGACCACGGCATATCTAAAATAGTCGCTTTACGCGGCGATTTGCCATCCGGCATGATGTCGGCGGGAGAGTTTCGCTATGCCAATGAGCTTGTCGCATTTATCCGGCAGGAAACTGGCGATGACTTTCAAATCCACGTAGCCGCCTATCCCGAAGTGCATCCTCAATCAAGCAGCGCGGCTGAGGATTTTAAAAACTTCAACCGGAAAGTTGAGTCGGGTGCGAACGCGGCCATTACCCAGTATTTTTATAATGCCGAGGCGTATTTTTATTTTGTAGACCTGTGCGAAAAAAATGGCATAGATGTTCCCATTGTTCCAGGAATTATGCCCATTACGCAATACACTCAGTTATTCCGTTTTTCAGAAATGTGTGGCGCGGATATTCCCCGCTGGATGCGCAAACGCCTGGAAGGTTTTGGCGATGACCGCGCATCCGTACAGGCGTTCGGCCTGGATTTGGTCAGCGATCTTTGCCAACGATTGCTGGATGGCGGTGCGCCAGGGCTGCATTTTTATACCATGAACCAATCTGCGCCGACCTTGGCGATATTGGAAAATTTGCGGCGGTAAATCGGTCTCTGCCGCGCAATCCCCAGTTCCTGTTTCGTGTGCGAAGAAGTTAGGGTCAACAAACCGCATTGCGAATGAATGTTGTGACCACAGCTTAGCGTATTGCCCATGACCAACCATTCCTTCTCCAAGCGTGACCTCTCTGTTTTGTGGCATCCCTGCACGCAAATGAAAGACCACGAAACCTTCCCGATCATTCCTATCAAAAAAGGGCAGGGTGTTTGGCTGGAAGATTTCGATGGCAACCGTTATCTGGATGCCGTTAGTTCCTGGTGGGTTAACCTGTTCGGTCATGCCAATCCCACGATCAATACGGCACTAAAAGACCAGCTTGATACGCTGGAACATGTCATTTTTGCTGGCTTCACGCACGAATCTGCGATCAAGTTGGCGGAAAAGCTGGTTGAAGTTACGCCAGAGGGGCTTAACCGTTGTTTCTATGCCGACAACGGTTCTGCGGCGGTGGAAGTTTCGCTCAAGATGAGTTTCCATTACTGGTTAAATCTAGGGCAATCTAAAAAAACCAAATTCATTACGCTGGAAAACAGCTATCATGGCGAAACCTTGGGCGCGTTGGCCGTCGGCAACGTGCCTTTGTATAAGGAAACTTACGCACCGTTGTTGATGGATGTGATTACCGTTCCTGGCCCCGATTGTTATAACCACGAACCCGGTGAGTCTTGGGCGGCGTATTCATCGCGTCGATTTGAGCTTATGGAAAGTGCCTTACGGGATCATGCCGACAGCGTTTGTGCGGTGATTGTGGAGCCGCTTGTGCAGTGTGCCGGCAATATGCGGATGTACGATCCGATATACTTGAAATTACTGCGTGAAGCTTGCGATAAATACAAAGTTCATCTCATCACCGATGAAGTAGCCGTCGGCTTTGGTCGTACGGGAACGATGTTTGCTTGCGAACAAGCCGCCATCAGCCCAGATTTTATGTGCTTGTCCAAAGGCTTGACTGGCGGCTATTTGCCCTTGTCGGCGGTGTTGACGACCAATGGCATTTATCAGGCATTTTATGATGATTACCAAAAGTTGACGGCATTTTTACATTCACACAGCTATACCGGCAATGCACTGGCATGTAGGGCAGGGCTGGCAACGCTGGAAATATTCCAGCAGCAAGACATCGTTGCCAAAAATAAATCGTTAGCAAAAATGCTGGCAACGGTGGCGGCACGTTTCCATGACCACCCCCATGTTGCCGAAGTCCGTCAAACAGGCATGATAGTGGCGATTGAAATGGTCAAAAACAAACAAACTCGCGAGCCTTATCCCTGGCAGGAACGGCGGGGCTTAAGGGTTTATCAATATGCGCTGTCCAAAGGGGTATTATTGCGACCGTTGGGCAACGTCATTTACTTTATGCCGCCTTACATCATTCACGAAGACGAGTTGCGGCTAATGGCTGAAGTCGCCTGGGACGGTATACAACTAGCGGTAAAGGATTAAGATGCGGGTTTCCAGGTTATACGTGCCATTGCCGTTAGCGCTGAATCAACTGGTGGAACTGGATGATGACAGCGGTCATTATGTCAGGACGGTGCTGCGCTTAAAAAAAGATGACGCCATCATCCTGTTTAACGGCAAGGGCGGAGAATATATTTGCGAGCTTGGCGAAGTCAGCCGAAAAACTGTGTTGGTTGCAGTCAAATCCTGGAATGACCGTAGCGTAGAGTCGCCGTTACAAGTAACCTTAGGGCTGGGGATTTCCCGTGGTGACCGTATGGATTTGTCGGTGCAAAAAGCCGTGGAATTGGGCGCTAACCGTATTACGCCGCTAGTAACGGAGCGTTGTGTCGTGCAATTTAAAGGCGAAAAAAAACCTCAACGCTTACAACATTGGCAAAAAATCGTCCAACATGCGGCGGAACAAAGCGGCAGGACTGTTTTGCCTGAATTGACAGGGATTGAGGACTTACAAAGCTGGGCAGCCAATCAACAAGGCTTGAAAGTGTTTCTTGATCCTTACGCTGAGTGTTCATTGGCAGAGCTTCAACCAGACGACCTGAAAGTGACCTTATTAAGCGGGCCTGAAGGCGGGTTTGCCGACCAGGAGCGCAGCGTCGCCAAGGCAGCAGGGTTTATTCCGGTGCGCTTGGGTAGCCGGATACTAAGGGCGGAAACTGCAACCATCGCAGCCTTGGCCGCTGTGCAGATGTTGTGGGGGGATTTTGGTGCCAGAGGACAGAAGACAGCAGATGACGGATGACAAAAAACAAACAGGGAGACATTCTCTCCCAGTCAGCAATAATATTGACTCAAGTAGTGAAAAGCCCTCTCCAGGGGGAGAGGGTTGGGTGAGGGGAAATGTACATAAGGAAGAAAACCATTTTAATCCCCCTCATTCCGACCTTCTCCCTGAAGGAGAAGGGGTAAGCACCGAATTGCCTCCAGGCTTCAGTCTTATGTATGCTCTCGTGCCGCTGCTGGTGTTGCTGGCAGCCACTTTCCTGGCCTGCATCCTGGCTTATTTCCTGGTGTCGGTATGGGGGGATGAGCTGTCGTTTCGGACTATTATCAGGAAATCTACCCAGCTATTTTTGGTGTTGAGCATTTTCCCTGCAATGCACTATCTGAGATTAAGCAAATTTGACCTGGGTTTTTCATCTCGGCCAGTATTTATTAAACAACTATTTCAAGGCGTTGGCTTGGGTTTTGTCACCTTAATACCTGTTTTTATTGTGCTTTACCTGCTCGACGTTAATATTATTGACAAATCTAAGCCTTGGACACTCTTCTGGGTAAGCAAAAAACTGGTCATTGAATTATTGCTGGCGTTACTGATTTCACTGTTTGAAGAACCCGTGTTCAGGGGGATTTTGCTATCAGGCTTAAGAAAGAAAATGTCGGTTTGGGCGGCAATTTTAATCAGCGCATTTTATTATGCCATCCTCCATTTTTTGGACAGCAAAACCCAAATACCTGTACAAGAAATTACAGTGTTCAGCGGTTTTAAGTTGCTGGGCGAGGCTTTCGCGCATTTGCTAAACCCAGAAATCCTGTCGGCATTTTTTGCCTTATTTGCCGTAGGTGTGTTCTTAGGTGTGCTTAGAACTCAAGTGAACGCCAGTTTAGGTTTGTGCATCGGCTGTCATGCCTGTTGGGTGTGGCAAATTAAATTGGGCAAAGACTTATTCGACATTAATCGCAGCTCGGATTATCTCTATCTAATTAATGGGCGCGAAGGCGTTATCGGACCGTTGGTGACTATGTGGCTGACTTTGGCGATTGTCGGCTATTTTTTGTATAAGCAGCTAAATGGCAGGAAAATTTAGTGGCATGATTTATTTTACTTATGTTAAACTTTTTACATTAGTTAAACAACCAATATAAAGTTAAACATGCAAACCATGAATGTCCTAAACAAAGGCCAAATTGTTATTCCGGCGGAAATACGCCATCGTTACGGTATCAAACCCGGCACTCCCCTTGAGATACGTGAAGTCGGCGATCACCTTGAGTTATATCTATTACCGGCTGATCCTATTGTAGCTTTTCGGGGTTCTTTGAAAGCGACTGATTCTTTAGCAAATCAGATGATTGAAGAACACAGAAAAGAAGTTGCCCAAGATGTCAGGGGTTAAACAAGTTTACGTACTTGATGCTTGCGCCCTCTTACGATTGGCGCAGGATGAGCCGGGCGCAGATCGGGTTGCCGATATTTTGACTAGTGCAACCAGTGGCGATGCGCGGGTATTGCTGCATCAAATCAATCTCGGTGAAGTGGTTTACCGTATCGGCAAACAATTCGGTTGGACAGTCGCTGAACGCAAACGGGGCGAAATTTCATTATTACCTATTGAAATTGTTGCCTTTTCAGAAGAAATATTCTGGCAAGCGGTAAAACTAAAGGCGACTTATCCCATGTCTTACGCCGATTGTTTTGCCGCAGCCTTGGCAATCAGGGAGCGAGCAGTCTTATTGACCAGCGATCCAGAATTTGAGGTTTTAGGTGCGGATGTGGTTCGAATGGTGGTTTAAGGTTTAAGGTGACTTTTCAATATTCCATAGGCATTATCCTGCGATCTCCACTAAACGAACTGAGAAAAGAAGAAGTGTGTATGTGGCACAATTCGATTGTGGGGATAGCTTTCGCGCAACAGTAAAAAAATCGGCTGAGGAAACCGCGCATCTGAGGTATTATCACTCCTTATTTTTCAACGGGGATTTTCTGGAATTTTGTAAGGTTCCCTAATTTTAATCACAACAACGGTAATCTCATGACACAAGATGAATTAAAACAAAAAGTTGCCCATGCAGCGTTGCAATATATCAAAGATGTGCCTGTCATTGGCATAGGCACGGGTTCTACGGTGAAGTATTTCATCAATTATCTGGCGGATATGAAGGCAGACATTGAAGGCACGGTATCCAGCTCAGAGGCAACCACGGTGTTGTTGAAACAAGCGGGAATACCCGTGTTGGACTTGAATTCGGTGGGTACGATTGAAGTTTATGTGGATGGTGCCGATGAAATCACCCCGCATAAGCAATTGATTAAGGGCGGCGGCGCGGCGTTGACGCGGGAAAAAATCATTGCCGCAGCCAGCAAGAAGTTTGTGTGCATTGCGGATGGTTCTAAGCGCGTCGATGTGTTGGGCAAATTTCCGCTACCGATAGAAGTGATACCGATGGCTCGGAGCTATGTCGCCAGGGAAATGGTAAAATTAGGCGGTCAGCCGGTGTGGCGGGAAAATTGTATTACCGATAACGGCAACCAAATTATTGATGTCCATAACCTGAACATTATGGAACCCATCAAAATGGAACAAGCCATCAACAACATTACCGGCGTGGTGGCCGTCGGCATATTTGCCATGCGGCCTGCGGATATTTGCTTGGTCAGTGATGGTGAAGAGATAATTACGTTTTAATGTTTGCTTTGGTCGAAATTATTTCGATAGTTAAATAAAAAAAGGGCTGATTTTCTCAGCCCTTTTTGTTTTTGTCAGTTGGTTACCAATTTCTAGCTCTCCACCAATCGCCTTTTTTACGTGGTTTTGATGGATCGTAATAAATATCTGACAATTTTCTCTTTAACTCATCAGCGAGTAGCCTCGATGCAGCTTGCGGAATCGAGGGCTTCAAGGCTTCGATTTTCCTCGATTTCGTTGCTCTTCATCGAGGCTACTCGCTAAAGCAAAATGTGATCAAGAGACAGGTTGCAAACCCCGTCCCGCGTGGAAGAGCCCTTTTTGTTTTTGTCAGTTAGTTACCAAGTTCGCGCCCGCCACCAATCACCTTTTTTACGTGGTTTAGTTGGGTCGTAGTAGATTCCAGTGAGTTTTCTTTTGAACTCATCGGTTACAACTCTGGAATCTTGTTTTGTTTTGACGACACGAGGAGTAATCAATATCACTAATTCAGTTTTGTTTTCGTTTCTCTCAGTATTACCGAATAAAGAACCAACATAAGGTAATTCATGTAAAAAAGGTATCCCAGTCTTTATGAAATCATCTTGTTTTCTGATGAGTCCCCCTAACGCGATAGTTTCGCCGTCTTTTACAGCAACCGTACTTTCGATCTCCTTTTTACTAATGGTTGGAGTTGTTCTGACACCACCCTCTGGTGTAGGTATTTGATTACTTACGGTTTGAAGGATTTCCATGATCACCATGCCATTAGAATTAACTCTAGGCGTTACTTCTAAAGTCACGCCCGTATCCTTGTACTGAATTTGATTAGATTGGGCAATACTAGCGCCATCTGATCCGCCTGCGATAGGTACTGATGTAGTCCCTGTTTGTACAGGTATCTGATCCCCTACATTTATTTTGGCTTCCTGGTTGTTTAATACCATTAAGGAAGGAGATGAAATGACATTGACATTACTCAGGTCGGCTTGTGCTCTTAGCAGTACTTTAAGATTGCCAGCATCGTAAATACTGCTTAGTCCTCCAGTTGCTACGGCTGCGGCTGCTTTAAATAAGTCTTTGTTTGCATTGAGTGGACTACCTGTCCCGCTTCCTGTGGCAAAGTTTCTGCCCTCAGATAAATACCATTGAATGCCATACTGTAAATCATCCTTTAAAGTCACTTCAGCTATTGTTGCGTCGATCAATACCTGCAACGGCATAATATCCAACTGCTTGATGACAGGAAGAATTTTTGCATAATCTTGAGGGCTTGCCATGATAATGATGGAGTTGTTGGCGACATCGGCGACGATGTTTATATCTTTATCGTCACCAGCACCGCCACCAGAACTGCCGCCTTTCTTTGCCCCTTCTGCCTTACTTTTTTTACGGCTGACAGAGGTCTTTCCCGTCGGTTGACTGCTATCAGATGAATCTTTATTGCTGACTTCTGTTGATTTTTTTCCAGCGGCAACTTTTGCGGACTTATCCCGAGGAGCTGCGCCGGTAAAAATTTCACCGAGCGTACCCGCCAATTCTTCGGCATCCATATGTTGTACTTTGTACACATTGACACCCCCACCGGATTCAGTGTTGGCCCTGTCCAGCCGGTAGACCCAGTTTTCAATATCCCGCAGGTAACTGGCCTGGTGGGTAATCGCCAAGATGGCATTCATGCGTTCAATGGGCAGAAAGCGGAAAAATTCGTTGTCATCCTTGCCGGACGAAGTGTTAAAAACGGTTTCCAATTCGTCGATGACTTTTTCTGGCTCAACATGGTTGAGTGGAAACAGGGCAAAAGACCGGCCCCGTAACACATCAATATCAAAGGTGCTGACCATATCCATAATCCGGGCCAGCTCATCAGCCGTGCCTTGTACCATCAAGCTGTTACGGTTGCTGTCTACGTTCAGGATGGTTTTTTCATGCACTATAGGTTTTAAGATGTCGGCGATTTCCTGGGCGGAGACATTGCGTATGGGGATAACGCGAGATTGGAATCCGGTGCTACCTCCTGCTATCGTGGAGCTGTATAAAGCCTCTGATTTGGGTTCGATATGATATATTTTGCCGTCCTTGACCAAGGCGGCATTATTCATGCCCAAAACCATTTCCAGGGTAGGCAACAGTTCCGCCTTGCTTAACGGTTCACTGGTATTGAGCGTGACTTTACCCGTTACTTTAGGGCTTAAGACATAGTTTTGTCCGAGTATGTCGTTTAGGATGACTTTGGCGACTTCGCCCAGGTCGGCATCATCAAAATTCAGGCTGTAAGTGCCAGGGCCGCCGGTTTGGGTGCGCCTGTGGGTCTCCGTTTGGGGAGCAAAGCGATCCCGTGCCGGATACATTTCGATTTTCGACTTTAAGGCATCGTTAACTGGCGTTTTGTTTTCCAGCTCCTTAAAGGTAACGCTGTCAGTGAGACTGTCAGGCCGTTCTTTGAGTACAGGCGTAAGCGGTATCTTCGCAGCCCGTTTGGGGCCTAATAGCTCACAACTTGAGAGCATTAAACCCAAGGCCATTAGGCAGGCAGCCTTGCCTATATTACTGAAATTGTTCATTCTCATTATTCTCGAAGAAGGGTTCACTGGAATCGTCTGGTATAAATTCTGGTTCGGCCTCTGGATCAGGTTCTGGGATGGGTTCAGGTATCTGCTCAGGCATGGGTATGGGCTGCTGCTGGTTAGGCATAGGCATGTACGGTTGCCCCGGCTGTTGGCCAGGAATAGGCGGTGGAATCATGGGGACGTTGGCATTATTTGCCGGAGTTTTCGGTTTAGATTTTCTCAACGGCAATTCTTTTTGTATGCCGCCCTGGCTGACGACCACTTTATCCTTGTCTATTTCAATCAATTTCCAACCGTCTATGTCATTGTCTTTAGTGACTTTCCGGTAATTGTCCTTGGGGACTTTAGTGGTTGTCCGGCTAAATAAGGCATACAGGTCATTTTTCTGGGTATAAACCCCGCTAAGTGCCCAGTTAAATGTATCTGTTGAGGTTGTAACAGGCACTGCCGTAGCGCTGGACTCATTAACCGGTTTTCTTCCTTGGACAAACAAGGGCCTGGCAACTAAGTCCATATAACTGGATTCAGGTTTCTTGGCCAGTTCTATTGAAGGCAATTTTGCGGCCGGTTTTTTTTGCGTATCGACGGCCTGAATGGATGACAGCAACTGGTTGTGGGCATAGATGGCATATAGCCACTCACAAACAATGAGGAAGCACAAACCGGCGCAAAGTGCAGCGAGGAACTTTATCAACTTTATGTTCATTGCGGCTGCGCCCTCATGAAGCCGATAGCCTGAAAATTGACGTTCAGACCATTGCTGGGCTCAATTTGGCGGGTTTGCCTGTTCCTGATGCTCCGCATCGGCCTGATGTCGAGTTGGTCGATAACAATCAACGGCGTGGAGGTTTCTAGTCGATACAATACCGCCCGTAAGATTTCACTGTTGCCGGTCATCCTGACACTGACGGTAATGTGGCTGAATTTATCTTTGCTGGTGGATGGAAGCACTTGCGTACTGCTCAATTGCCCGCCCGCTTGTACGATGGCTTGCTTGATAAATTCTTGCATTTGGGCAGAGGCGAGGGCGTTAGTCCCTTGGTCATTAAAATAGCCTTGCTCCTGGTGTTGTCGCTTTATGGCTTCAATATTGCCGACTATCGCCCCCTTTCCCGCCAGTATGTGCTCATATTTTTTTAGGGTAAAGGCCAGGTTTTCTTTTGTTTCGTGCAGTTCCAGCCCCTTGCTGACAATAGGCACAATGAATATTAAAATGACTAGCAGGACGATAAATGCCAGCAGGCCGACAGCCAGCCAGCGCTGTGCCTGTGGATTATTGGCCAGTTCCATTTTTATCTCCTGCCTTGGTTACATCAACGGTAATCTGAAATCGTTCCAGCTTGGTGACATTGTCACGGGTAACCGGTGAGACAAATTTTGCGTTGGCAAAAAAATCAGAGGCCTCCAAAACCGAGATCAGCGACGAGGCTGCGGGTGATTCGCCTTGTATTTGCAATTGACCGCTCGCATATTGGGCATAAGCCAGCCAGGTGTCGTCCCTGATTAGCGCACTTAGGGTGTCCAGCATGTCCACAACGGGCGGTTTTTCGGTTTTTTTGTCAATTAATTGCTGGGTTTCGTCTACCAGCGCGTCAACTTCAGCCTGTAATGCTTTAATGCTCTTGGCTTCTTTCTCAATCGAATTGATTTTTGCCTGTAAGGCGTTAACAGACCGGGATTCAAACCAGACCGGCAAGGCCAGGGCGCCCAGCATCAACAACACCACCAAACCAGCCAGGGAAGCATGAATTATCGTTGCCGCTTTATCTGGTTTTTGCTGCAACCATTCCGGCAGCAGGTTGTAGCGTCCTTCATTGTGCGCGAGATTGTTGGGGACATCCTCATAATCCACAAATTTTGGCACCATGCTAAAAGCAATGAGATCCCTGTAAAAAGTTTCAAGCACTTGACGTGCGGTAAGGATCAACAACACCCTGATTTGTCCGGGTTCGTTTGCTACATCCATGGGCCTGACGGCATAGTAGGCTTGTTCGGCCTTAAATGGCGAATACCGTGATAATTCGTAGGTAACGACCTGGTAAAGGTTTTCCTTGGCGGCGGCAGGTAAGGAGAGTTCTTTTTGGATGCCGTATTTTCTGGTTAGCTGGAATATCAGGTCTGCTTTTGCGAAACGTTCATCGGTCGCCAGCATTTCCTTGTACTTGGCGATGCCAGATTCATCACGATCCAGTATTGTAAGCGGTTCTTCACGGCCATCAAACCAGTAACTTAAGGCAAATTGAGTTCCTTCCGGGCGCACAATAAGCGTGCCGTGCTGGTCGCTGATAAGCTGTTTAATTCTGTCTGGGATCAGGAAGCTAAGTTCGCGTTTCCACCAGCGAAAGAATTTTTTAAAATCCAGGTCAATCGCTGAGTTCAGGTTGGGCATATTGTTTTACTAATAATTCGCTCATTTCGTCGCTAAATAAAGGTGTTTCATTGCCAGGATTACGCTGCCATTTTAAAACCCTAAAAGGTTCTGGCTCAGTGGCATCAGGCGAACCCAGCTGGCCAGCATCCGATCCCGTCACTGTGGCAGTGACTAAAGCACTGGTTTCATCAGGCATTAGCGCCTCAGAAACAATTGATATCGTCTCATTGCCACCCGTTCCCCCGCCTCCAGCCAGCGGTGAGGTAAACTCTGGTGCAGGCTGGTCGTTTTTTGCATTCTCAAGCCTAGTCGCAACAAAACTTTCTATCAAGCTGGCATCCAAATTAGGCAGGATGTTCAGGATTTTGCTGCTGGCGTGTTTAAGGTCAACCTGCGCTTGCCCTGAATAAACCGTGACGAGGGGTGCAATCCAGTTAAAAACACGTTCGTCCATCCCTAAAACCATCTGTAGCTCTTCCACTGTTTGAAAAGGTTTGTTGCGGGGCTGATACTTTAAGCCCGCATCTTTATATTCTTTTTTTTCTGCGCCCTCCAGACTAAGCAGGTCGTCCTCGTCGCGCCAATCAACAATAGCGCCGACCAGTTTGGCTTGCTGTTCCTCTTCTACCGGCGCTTGTGCCATAAGGCCTTGCAGCAAGGGCAGGGCGGCCTTATTGATATCTATTTTTCCGGCTTCTGACAGTAGCCGTAACCGGATTTTCGTACTGCCAAAATTCAGTTGATAAATATTGCCGTCGGGTCGCCAACGCTTATTCTGCTCAGGGTTAAGCAACATCATCTCGGCGACGGCAATTCCTGCTTCAGCGGCAGCTATTGCCTTGGCGTTATCTTTAATGCCCGCGACTACCGTGGATTCTCGCCGCATAGTCAGGGCAAAACTGCCTGCCATGATGGTCAGCAGGCTTAATATCCACAAGACAAGCACTAAGGCAAAACCATTTTTTCTGGATTTTACCCTAGAATAGTCGATTTTCCTACCTATCTGGTGCTGAAGTGGCGCGATGTCCATTATTATTGGCCTTCCCTTGCAGCCGCTTCCGCCGCTTCCTGTTCGTCGTCGCTCAATATTTGTTCTTCATCATTATTGGCTGTCGCCACTGATTTTAGCTCAACAACCATCTCCGGCCAGAAGTTATTGCCCTCGCGTTCTATCTTGATTTTAACCAAGCGGGGCTGGGATTCTTTGAGTAGCCAGTCCTCCTGCCATATCCCTTCGTTTTGATAATCATCCGAGCCAAAGTAACTTAGCGAAAAATTGCGGACGTGCCGTAACAAGGTAACTTCTTCCTTGCGCCATTCTTCGCCTTCTGCCGATGGGAAAAAAGGCGTGATTGATACTTGGATAACCTGTTCGTTGCCGTCGTTAATCAATTTCAGCGAAAAAAGTTGTAAGCCAGATTTTCTGGCGCTGGCTGGAAAAGATGAAACAAATTGCAATTCCTGCTTTTTGCCCTGAAAGGCAAAAACCTTAATCTTGTCTTCATCGGAAAAATCGTCCCACAAAGGCTTTGCCGTGCTGAGGTGATGTTGGAAGAATTGATAGACGACCGCAACATCGTTCACTTCGGTGATTTTGTCTTCACCCTTTTCCCAACTATCCGCGCATATTTTCATACTGCTGAACAGCAAGACCACCATGATGCCGAGCAGCGTCATGGCGATGAGGACTTCTATCAGGGTAAAACCCTCACTGGGCTTACGAAGGGCCATTATTCTTTCCGGCCAGTTTTAACGTGGTTAATTTAACTTGGCGGTCATCGCTTTCGCCATCGCCCCAGTTTACCGTCACGTTGACCTTATAAAGTTCTGCGGCTTCGTTTATAGGGTCAATGCCTTCGCCGCTTAGGGTAAAGGGGCTGACAGTCAGCTCCCAGTGGTATTTGTCGTTTTCGTTGCCGGAGCTTTGGTGGTCTTTTAAGGGGATTTCCGATCCTGTTTTGGCGATCAGCGATTCAGCGATTTGTACGGCAATCGTATAATCCTCGGCAACCATCGCCGTGTTGACTCCGCCGGAAAATATTTTTAGCAGGATACCCAAGGACAATGCCAAAATAGAAAAGGCAATTAGGATTTCCAGCAGCGAAAAGCCTAGTTGCCTGTTAATCTTACTTGTTTTCAAGTTCGACCTGCCCCGTTAACCAATTGATGTCAATTTGCCAGATGGCTGAATTCATCTCCAGCTTGATGCGCCCACCGCTGGATGAGCCATCGGGGAAAAACCGTATGCTGGCCAAGCCTTTCCCGGTTAACTCTTCTTGGGCGGTGACCACCGTCAGGGCGATGGTGTCTGGGATGGTGTACACTTTGTCCCGGTCGCTGACGGTATAAGTATTCTCGTTAAGGTCAAGCGCTACGGTCGTTTCTTCATGAGAAATAAGCGCCTGTCCTTTGGCAAAACGTAAGGCGGACACCATGTCCCTGGCAGCAGACTGGAGTTTTGTTGCGTCATTTCCAGAGGAAATATTCAGCCCAATAGCCGCAAAGCCCAGGATCACGATAAACAGCACTAACATTATTTCAAGCAAGGTAAAGCCTTTGCTTGACGTTGGAAGAGCGCCAGTTTGCCGATTTTTTGTTAGGCTGTGCTTAATAACGGCCTCAGGATTTCGGAGTTTCTGCATAGGCGGCGTTGGTGCTTCTCGGCTCCAAGCTTGATGGTCTTGGTCTGACCGGAATCTCCCAAGCAAAGCAAGGGTTTTTAACCGTGTAAGCATGTTATCAATGCGAACGCTAGATTATTCCCAGCTATTCAGGTCTTTATCCTCGCCTTCGCCGCCTTCTTTGCTGTCTGCACCCAGGGAAGTTATGTCAAACTTGCCATGTTCACCGGGAGAAGTGTACTTGTATTCCTGTTGCCAAGGATCAAGCGGCACTTTGGATTTCCGTAAATAAGGGCCATTCCAGCGCTGTGCGCCATCAGGCGATTCAATCAAGGCATCCAAACCTTGGTCTGAAGTAGGATAGCTGCCGACATCGAGCTTATACATATCCAAGGTTTGGGCAAGGTCTTCAATTTGCACCTTGGCGGCCTTAACTTTGGACTCGCCCATGTGTTTCATCACTTGCGGCCCCACTAATCCGGCCAGCATGGCGATAATGCCCAATACGACCAGTAATTCGAGTAAGGTAAAGCCTGTCTGTGTGTTGTTAAATTGTTTCATTGTTATTTCCATTAAAAAGCCAAATCGTTAACGCTCAGTATCGCCAACAGTATTGACACAATAATGCCAGCGATCATGAGTCCTAAAGTGATGATTAAAGCGGGTTCAAGCAGCGCCAGCATCCGCGCGATGGATACCCTTAGCTGTTTATCATATATTGTGGCGACGCGCAGCAACATTTCTTCCAGCCGCCCCGTTTCTTCACCTATTTTGATCATTTGCATGGCCATTTTGGGGAAAACCCCTTTATTGTGTAAAGCATCGGACATGTGTTTGCCTTGCTTTAGTTGCTCCTCAGTATCTTGAATGGCATCCGCCAATACCAGATTGTCCACGGTTTCACGTACAATGACCATTGCGGAAAGTATGGAAACGCCATTGCCCAATAAAGTCCCCAGCGTCCGGCTAATATTGGCGGTTTCTTTATGCAGGATGATGGTCCCGGCCAAGGGCAGCTTTAAAAAAATACCGTCCCATCTCTTTTTCCTGACTGGGTCAGCCATCTGAAATTTCATGTAACTGGAGGCAAAAATCACCGCACCAAGCAAAAGCCACCAATATTTTTGTAGCCATTCTGCCAACCCGACGACTATTTGTGTCGAAATGGGTAGCGCCTTGCCTGCACTTTCGAACATTTCCGTGAACTGCGGCACCACAAAAGTCAACATCACAAATAATGAAGCCAAGGACATGACCAATAAGATAGCAGGGTAAATCAGGGCGGTGCTTACGGTGTCCTTGAGTTCACGGGAACGTTCGAGATATTCTGACAAACGCGCCAGCACATCACCTAAATTGCCGCCCGCCTCGCCCGCACGCAACATATTCAAATAGAATTTGGAAAAAATACCGGTTTGCTTGTCAAGTGCATCCGCCAATGACGAGCCGCCCTTGACCTTTTCCAGGACTTTGCCGATAAGTTTACTTAGGCGTTCATTATCGTCCGTGAGGTCGATTAAAACTGATAATGACTTGTCCAAAGGCAAGCCCGATTCCAGCAAGGTTGCCAGTTCGCTGGTAAACAGGCCGATGTCTTTTTGCGATAGTTTGGTTTGTTTTCCGCCCAGGCCCAGCCCCAAAAATGACCGGCTGGTGGCTGGCGCGGCACTAATCGGTATATAACCTTCTGACTGTAAGGCCGAAATCAGTGCTTGCTCATCGACGGCATCCCTGATGTTTTCCTCGGTTTCGCCAGAGCTATTGATGGCTTTGTATTTGAACAAGGGCATTTTAGGTTTCCGCCAAGTTTCCGTTTAGGCTTCCGAAGTGACGCGCATGACTTCTTCTATGGTGGTAACGCCTTGAATTGCCTTGGTCAGGCCATTCTCAAACATAGTGGACATACCTTCTTCGACGGCCAGTTTTTGGATGGTACCCGCTTCTTCGTGCGCCATGATGAGTTTGCGTAGGGGGTCGGTCATTTGCAGGAATTCAATAATCGCCATACGGCCACGGTAGCCCATGCCGCCACATGCCGCACAGCCTACGGGCTTATATAAAGTAATATCGCCATCAGGGACAAAACGGCGCAAACGCAATTCCTTAATCAATTCAGGCGATGCCTGGTGCGGTTTTTTGCAATCTGGGCACAGCTTTCGCACCAGCCGTTGCGCCAATATGCCGTTCACCGTGGAAGTCAGCAGGTATTCTTCCAAGCCCATATCCAGCAAACGGGTCACGCCACCTGCCGCATCGTTTGTGTGCAGGGTTGACAGCACCAAATGTCCGGTGAGCGCGGATTGCACTGCGATACGCGCCGTTTCAAGGTCGCGCATTTCACCTATCATGATGACATCGGGATCTTGGCGAACGATGGAGCGTAGCGCTGAGGCAAAAGTCAGGCCGATCTGGGGCTTTGCTTGAATCTGGTTAACGCCTTCCATTTGGTATTCCACCGGATCTTCAACGGTGATGATTTTCCGTTCCGAGGTATTTAAAATCTTTAATGCGGCATACATGGTGGTCGATTTACCGCTACCGGTTGGGCCGGTAATCAGGATAATGCCGTGCGGCTGCGACAACACTTCAATAAACTGTTGCAAATGCCTGCCCTGAAAGCCCAGGGCGGCAAAATCAAATACGGTATTTTCTTTGTCCAGCAGACGGATAACGACGCTTTCCCCGTACATGGTCGGTATCGTCGAAACCCGCAAATCCAGTTCTTTGCCTAACATTTGCACTTTGATACGGCCATCCTGCGGCAGCCTTCTCTCGGCAATGTTGAGTTTCGCCATGATCTTGATACGGGAAATAACGGCAGCGGTTGACTTGACCGAAGGCGCATCAATCTCCTTCAATACGCCATCCACACGTAACCGAACTTTTAGGGATTGCTCAAAAGGTTCAATGTGGATGTCCGAGGCGCGGGTTTCTATCGCCCGTTGCATAATGAGGTTGACCATTTTGATGACCGGGGCTTCGCTCGCCAGGTCTTTAAGGTGTTCCAGGTCTTCCTCGCCAATGTCGTCCACATTCAGGTCGTCGATGGTTTTGTCCATCGCCGAGCGGCCTTCGCCGTACTGGACTTCCAAGGCGGCATCAATTTCTGACAGCAAACCCACGTTGACGATTATTTTTTTGCCGGTGACCAGTTCTAAGGAGTCGATGACAAACTGGTCTTCAGGGTCCATCATGGCGACGGTAATGGTGCTTTCATCCTGTGCCAAGCCAATCACATGATATTGCTTAAGAAAACGTAAGCTTACGCTTTCAGGAAGCTGCGCTTCCAATGGGTATTGCTTAGGGCTGATCTTTTGGAATTGCCCTGCTTCAACAAACGCTTCAGCGACATCAAACTCGGAGCATAAGCCCAGCTTGACCAGTAATTGGGGTAAGCTTTCGGCTACCGATGTCTTTTTTACCCGTTCGACTTTTTTCAATTCTGACGCGGATAATTTTTCCCGTTGTTTAAGTATGCCAAGTAAAGTTTGATAAGGTTCAGCTTGTTGAGTCATGGCCATTGCGTTTATTTCGTGTTTTGTTGGTTAGATAACAAGTGTTTTGCCTGTATGATAATTTCATGTTCGTCTATGTCCCTTATCGAATAATCCTCTTTGTCGAGTTTGTAAGGATTAACGGTTGAGTGGGACTTAATCACCTTGTTTATATCCGTTTGGTAAACCCTACTGGTCGGCGTGGGGCCAAAAATTGTAATTGAAGGCTTGTTTAAAGCCCAGGCGATATGGGTAGGCCCGGTATCGTTGCCAATCACCAAATCAGCCTTGGCGACCACCGCCTTCAAGTCATTCAAGTTTAACTTTGGCATCACTTTTATATTAGCACATTGCTTGGACATCCAGTCCGCTTTGAGTTTTTCCTGTTCATTGCCCCACAGTGTGAGGCACAAGGCTGATAAATTCTGTGCAATAGTCACAAATTTCTCAGGTGGATAGTTTCGGCTTTCCCAGGTCGAACCGATTGCGAATACAATGGTACTGCCTTTTTTTGCAAAAAAACCGTCAAGCTGCGGGTTAGCATTATCGGAAAATAAAAAAGGTTTTTTAGCCAGTATCTGATCGCTTGTGATGTTAAACCCAAGTGATTCCGATAACACCAGCGCATTTCGGTCGATGGTGTTTGCATGATAAGCACAGGCAACTTTGACATCATAAAACCAGGAGGCAGCTTTTTCCCTGATTGAATCTGCATCAAATCCCGCCACTGTTTTGCCAAGCAAACGGGCAGTGACTGCCGATTTAATCAGTCCTTGGGCATCAATCACCAGGTCATAATTATTTTTTGCATAATTCCGTATTTTTTTTATCTCTTGGAAAATTGCCAATTTATTATTTTTTAACGCTTTGAGGTTAACGGTAAGTATCTGCGAAATATCCGGGTTATTCTGCAAAATCCCCGCAAATTGTTCTTCCACAATCCAGTCAATCTGTATGTAAGGCGCATGTTGTTTGATGAACTGCAACGCAACCATGGCATGGATAATGTCCCCCAAAGCGGAAAGTTTGACGATGGCGATACGCATAGAGAGGTTTAATCGCCAATAAGTTCAAGAATTCGTTCGGGCTTTATTTCGGTCAAGCACCGAGTATGGTCTTTATGCCCGACAGGGTATAAAGGGCAGATGCGCTGACGGCAGGGCGAACAGGCGAGGTTTAGGGTGACGGTTTGGGCTTTTTTGCACAGCGGCGGTGCAAATTCGGGCGGTGTCGAGCCATAAATGGCGATGACATTTTTGTCCAATGCGGCGGCCAAGTGCATTAAACCTGAATCATTGGCGACAACAGTATCAGCCAACGACATAAGGTCAATGGCTTCTACCAATGAAGTTTTTGCAATAAAATTTTGGCATTGGTGGTTTGTTAAGCTACTGATAGTGTCCGCCGCTTCGTTGTCTTTCTCCGAACCCAACAACCATACTTGCCAGCCCTGCTGGATTTTTGCCTGGGCAACTTTGGCAAAATAAGCTGCTGGCCAACGTTTGGAAGGGCCATACTCGGCACCTGGGCATAAGGCAAGAATTTTACCCGTAATGGTCAAACCAAATTTCTGGATAACTGCTTCCTGACCGGTTTTGTTGGCGGGCAGGCTGGGCTGTTGATAGTTGGGCGGTTGCGCGGCATCTTGGGGTAATCCCAAGGCAACGAAGCGCTGCACTGTCATCGTAAGGGCGCTTGTGTCCAGTCGGCGTATGTCATTCAGCAAGCCCCAGCGGTATTCGCCCCGATACCCTGTGCGTATGGGAATGTTCGCAAAAAATGGGATGAGCGCGGATTTCCAGGAATTTGGCAGGATAATGGCTTGGCCATAGGATTCTGTCCGTAATTGCTGGCCGAGCTTTATTCTTGTCATCAAGCAAAACTGCCCGTGATTCAAATGCAACGTGATCGCCTTTGAAACTTCGGGCATCCTGTCCAGCAATGGCAACGACCAGGCTGGGGCCAATACGTCAATCAGGCAGTCTGGAAAGGATTTTTTCAACGTCATAAACAGGCTTTGCGCCATCACCATATCGCCAACCCAAGATGGCCCTACAACTAAAATCCTCACCGTTTGTTTGTAGTAGCTAGTAGCAGTTAGGCGACGTAAGTCAGCCATTCTGCATGATCGGATTTACGTCCATGCACATAATCAAAATACAAGGCCTGTAATTTTTCTGTGATAGGCCCACGTCCGCCATTACCAATCGCGCGGCCATCATATTCCCGAATCGGAGTGACTTCCGCCGCTGAACCGGTAAAAAATGCTTCATCAGCGACATACACTTCATCGCGGGTAATGCGTTTTATAGACACTGACAAACCTTGTTCTTCGGCAATAGTCATCAAAGTGTCGCGGGTAATGCCTTCAAGGGCAGAGGTGGTTTCTGGCGTATACAACTTGCCATTGCGGACGATGAACAGATTCTCGCCGCTGCCTTCGGCGGCAAAGCCTTCATGATCCAGTAGCAGGGCCTCGTCATAGCCCGTGGACAACGCTTCCTGCAACGCCAGGATGGAATTGATGTAATTGCCATTGGCCTTGGCTTTGCACATCGTGCTGTTGACATGGTTTCGGGTGTAAGACGAGGTGCGAATACGGATGCCTTTTTCCATATTCTCGGCACCGAGATAAGACCCCCACGTCCAAGCCGCGACGATGACGTGGGTTTTCAGATTATCAGCACGTAGCCCCATGCCTTCGGAGCCATAAAAGCACATGGTACGAATGTAGGCACTATCCAGATTATTTTTAGAGATGGCTTCGCGTTGCGCTTGGTTGATTTCATCTTTGCTGAACGGCATCGGCATATTCATGATATGCGCTGAACGGTAAAGTCGGTCGGTATGTTCCTGCATTTTGAATATCGCCGTACCTTTTTCGGCATGATAGGCGCGTAGACCCTCAAACACGCCACAACCGTAATGCAAGGTATGTGTTAACACATGGACTTTGGCATCCCGCCAGTTTACCCATTGTCCATCAAACCAAATTAGGCCATCTCTATCGTCCATCGTCTGCATTAATTCACCTATATTTCACAATTGTTTTAATTACCACTGGCTTCCATAACCTTAAGCCAAATGTCTTCCACTTGCTTTCTCAACCCGTCCACTTCAATTTCATCAATGACCGCCTTATCGCCTTGCAGCACTTGCTTATGCCCATAATCACGGTATGTGCAGTAGGCAGTTTTCAATATTTCCGCCTCTTTTAGGGGTATGAAGCCTTGTCCAGCCAAGCCGTCAAGTAGCCTGACATTATCGGTATAAGCCGTTAACGCGGGATGTTTTGCCGCCCCCGCCAGAACCCCGAATTGTACTATAAACTCAATGTCAGCAATACCGCCTTTGCTTTGTTTCAAATCAAATTTGTTGCTCTCTTTGGTATCCAAAGCGGCGCGCATTTTTTCCCGCATCTCACGGACTTCAGTTTTCAGTTGGGTTTCTTCTCTCGGTAAGCTCAAGATTTTATGGCGAATGGCTTCATACATGGCTTTTAACCGCTGGTCTCCCGCTATAAATCGCCCCCTTACCAACGCCTGATGCTCCCACGTCCAGGCCTGATTTTTCAAATAATCCTCATAGACACCAATATGCGTGACCAATAAGCCGGAATCGCCGCTCGGCCTTAAGCGCATATCCACTTCGTACAAGACCCCGGATAATAACTTGGTGTCGAGAATATGCCGGATTTTCAAGCCTAAACGCCCATAAAACTGTGAGCAGGACAGCGGTTTTTCGCCCGTGGTCATGGCATTGCCATCTGGGCAATCGTACAAAAATACGAGGTCGAGGTCAGAGCCGTAGCCCAGCTCTATGCCGCCCAACTTACCGAGGCCGATGACGGCAAAATTGATGCTCTCGCTACTCGTGCCTGGAGGGAAGCCGTGCTTTTCCGTCAACATCAGCCAGGTACGTTCGATGACATTCTCTACGATGCTCTCAGCGATGTAAGTCAAATAGTCGCTGACGACCATGAGCGGGATTGCGCCCATAATATCGGCAGCCGCCACGCGCAATACATTAAGGTGCTTAAACTCCCGCAGGGCTATCATCATAGATTCCAAATCCTGGGTGTCGATGGGTGTCAGCAATGCTTTAAGTTGTTGATTGAGGTTTTCCCGTTTCAGCGGCTCATATAAAGTGCGCGTATCCAGCAATTCATCGAACAACACCGGATACAACGCCAAATAGTCGCAAATCCAGCCGCTGGCGGAAGCAAGCCGTATTAATTGGGTGAGGGCACCCGGATTTTCCGATAGCAGGGACAAGTAAATGTTCCTGCCTGCGATCGCTTCAAATAGCTTGACCAGCCGCACTAAGGTTTCATTGGGATTATCGGCCAGTTGCGCCGACTCGATAAGCTGCGGCATCAAGCGGTCAACGGCGCCTGCGCCTTTTGTCGTCATTCGCCTTAAAGCGGTCGAATTTTTGAAGCCTTTTATGGCTTTCAAAGTTTCATCGGTTTGTTGGAAGCCGTAACTTTCCAACAAACCCCGTAATTCCGCATCATCAGCAACGCAAGCCCAGATTTTTTGGCTCAATTTATCCTTATTTTGTTGCTTTGATACGGCGAAAACCTGGTCAAAAACGGCATGTACCACCGTCCTGACCCGATCCAGTTCGCTTTTAAAACTGTGCCAATCGTCAAAATCCAAGGAATAGGCCAGTATCAACTGGGCTGTTTCTGATGTCGGTAAATCATGGGTTTGCCTGTCCTGATATTGCTGGATGTGGTTTTCCACGCGGCGCAAAAAGCGGTAAGACTGGCTAAGTTGCTCTGCATCGGCGTGTGGTAGCAAATTTTTGTTGTCCAACGTAGCCAGAACGTCGAGAATGCCGGGAGTTTGCAAGGATTTTTCATGGCCGCCACGGATAAGTTGAAATGCCTGCCCGATGAATTCAATCTCGCGGATGCCGCCCGGCCCCAGCTTGATGTTTTCCATGCGGTCCTTGCGTTTTAACTCCTGGGTGATTTGCAGTTTTAAGCCCCGCAATTCTTCAAACGCGCCGTAATCCAGGTAACGCCGGTACACAAAGGGCCTCAACATCGCCATGAGCTGTGCGCCCATCTTAAAGTCCCCCGCGACTAGTCTTGCCTTAATCATGGCGTAGCGCTCCCACTCCCTGGCTTGGGTGAGGTAATAATTCTCCATGCCGTCGAAGGTCATGATCACCGCGCCGCTATCGCCAAAAGGGCGTAAGCGAATATCGGTGCGGAACACAAAGCCGTCCACGGTGATGTCATCCAGTACCTTGACCAGCTTTTGGCACAAGCGGGTAAAAAACTCGCCGTAGCTAGTGGACTTTCGGTCGGGCAATTCGCCGTCTTCGGGATAAGCAAAGATAAGGTCGATGTCGGACGAATAATTCAATTCGTAAGCGCCCAATTTGCCCATGCCCAGCACCACAATCTGCTGTGGGCTGCCATCGGCAAGCATCGGTGTGCCTCGAAGATCGCAGGCTTGCCCATACAAATAAGCCAGCGCGTATTGGATACAGGCATCGGCAAGTAACGACAAATCCAGCAACGTTTCATCAAGTTCCGCCCAACCCGCTAGATCCCGCCAAGCAATCCTGACCATTTCACGGCAGCGGAACTGGCGCAGTTTGGTCATTAAATCGCCTTCATCCGAAATCTCTAGACTCGCCAGCTTGGCTTGATAAGTTTGCTCGGTATACAAGTTGTCCAAGTCGCCTGAATTGACCAGGTCAGCCAGCAGTTCGGGTTTGCGAGTGCAACTTTCGGCGACGAATTCGCTGCAACACCAGACTTTGGGGATGGATTGGATTAGCTTATCGGTTGGGTTTAGGATGTGCTTTTGTTGGTTGAGCTGGGTTAGCCAGTGTTCCAGGCTAGATTTAACAAGGACTTGGAGTTCGAGGGGGATGGTTTGAAGTTGTTTTTCTATGCTATTGATAGTTAACATATTAAGTGCTTTTTTCTTAAATTCTTGATCGGCTAGTCCTAATTATAAGCGTATCGGTAACGCGATGTTGATTGAATAGGGTTCTCGAACCTGAAGGCGAAATGCTTTCTTTTGTCTCGGCCAGCTACTTTCCTTGGAACAGGTCAACATCTCGCACATTGTCTGTCTATACGTACTAATACGTATAGACAGTTAATTAGTAAGTTCCATAATGTTAGATTAAGACAGAAATTTTGATTTTGTAGGTTTTTTCCTGTTCAAAATAGAAATTATTCTGGATTCTCTAAACGTAAAGCAGCGCTAGGAACGGGTAATATGACGCAAGACGAATTAAGAGAAGCTGTGCTGGCCGCACTACTTGATTATGAAACGCTAAAAAAGACACGGCGTTTAAAGGCCGTCAAGAAGGCGTTGCGCGGAACCGTGATGGCGACCGTGATTGGTGGTGCGGGTATTACGGCCGCAAAAGAGGTGCGTAGCAACCAAGTGCAGGAAACGGCCACAATTGTGGCATCAAAGCCTAATGCGATGCTAGCCACGGCGAAACTTCCTGAAGAAGCGGCTTATTCTAAGCTTATTCCAGGCGTGGCTCTTTTCGCTTTTGACCGTCACACATTGGCAGTGGAGCAGGAACAGAAGCTCGCTGAATTGATCAAGCAACTCCCTAAAGATTCTGAGATAACCGTCATTGGCCTTACAGATTCCCAAGGTGGGCAGCGCTACAATAAAAAATTGGGCAGGCAGCGGGCGCAAACGATAGCCGACTATTTGACACGCCATGGCATGAAGATAAAAGCCGTCGGAAGTAATATTTCCAATGATATGCCTAATGCCTGGATGGCACGCCGTGTCGATATCGTCGTGGATTCGGCTTCGGGGCCGTTTTATCTTAACTTGACATCGTTAGAAAATCAGCGCCCTTTCCAGCAATCTCAGCCGCAAACGCAAGCGCCAGCGCCGTTAAATACGTTTAATTACCGCGATAAAAAGAAAAAGGATTTACCAGAAACTGGAAATAAGCCGGCAATCGGCAGTGCGGAAAATGCAGGTACAAAACCGGATGTGGATGCCGCCACTGCAAAACCAAAACCCGAAAAAAAAGCATTTCATCGGCAACAGGTTCGCGGCGTAACGCATTACGCGTTTAATAGTTACAATCTGGCAGTGGCGCATAAAGAACGTCTTATGGAATTTATCAAACAATTGCCCAAAGATGCCGAGGTAACCGTAGTTGGGCGGACTGATGCAGATGAACATAAGAAAAACCTGGGCATGCAACGGGCAAAAACCGTCGCTATCTTTTTGGCTAACAACGGGGTGAAAGTCAAGGCAGTGGCAAGTAAGGTTTCCAGCGACAGGTTCACTGGCTGGTTCGCACGCCGCGTTGATATCGTCGTAGATTTGGGCTCGACACCACCACTAACTATCAATCAGCCGCCACCCGTAGTGCAGGGGCATAACCAGCAGGTCAAAGCCCGCCCTGAAGCGCAAACTGGCTTAATCACTTCCACTGATGGCAAAAGGGAGGTGGCTATCGAGCAAGATGTCACCCATTTAATACAAAAAGCCCGGTATCGGTTTAATGTAAATTAGCCCGTAGCCGCCCTTCCAAATAAATCGCAAGCGGATATTAACCCGTTTGTGGTTGAGAGGGTTGTTGATGTTTCGTGACACCAACAACCAATTCATACCAATTTTCTCATGGCTTCGCCCCCTTCGTCCGGCATTCTACACACGCCCAGCTCACGGGTTAACTCTTGGATGATAATTTTCTATCCCTTCCAATTCACAATTACTGCATTATTTGTGTGCTATCGAACATACTTTTGCTTACACGGGTTGTAGACTAATCAGCAATCCTTGTTCTGCCTAACATCATTTTGGTAAGCATGTATTAAGTAATTACATCTATAATTGGCTAAGACGCTGATGTGAGCTGATCAACTATCCTTAGTTAGTTGGCAGAGGTTGTCGCATTAGTTGCTGACGGTCATTATTTTGACGGCAAGTGCTGGGGTTTATAACCAAGCATGGGTGATTTTTTTGGTTAAGTTAGGAGTATTGTTGTGAAGATATTAAATCGTTTTGTCTGCCTATTGATGGTGATACCGTTGTGTGCGTGGATCAGCACGGCTAATGCAGCAGACGGAGATGGTAAGCCCAAAGCCGTTTTACTGCTGCATGGCTTGTCTTCCACTTTGACGACTTGGAACAAGCTGGTTGATAGCCGGGCTGGTTTTGATCGCAGGTGCAGCAATACCTACAACCAGAAATTTTTTAAGCAAAAGTTAAAGCCGAATAGCGAAGGGATCTATTGTATGCGCTTTAATTTTGGCCGCCTGGATCGGATCAGCACTGCGCCCAAAGGATTGGATAATATCTCATGCTCACAATCAGGCGGGTGTGCTGGCGATTATTCGACTTTTGAAACTTTGGGTACAGAAATTGACACCGCAATCACCCGCATCAAAAGGAAATTGGGCGATAATACCCAGATCGTTTTACTGGGGCACAGCCGTGGTGGGCTAGCTGGCCGGGCTTTTTTGCAAAGTAATTATGCAAACAGACAAAATGTGGTCGGCTTAATTACCACTGGAACGCCGCATTCAGGAAGCCCGTTAGGTAGGTACTATAACTATATGAATCAAAGTTGTCTGCCAGAATCGTCCTATGACTCCATTTTTAATTTTAGTAATTGTGCCCGAGATTGGCGGTTTACTAAAAATATCCTCAAAGAAGTCGGTGATATTGATTTAAGGGCGCCTGGCATTAATTTTTTATCGGATGCATCCCCACAGATCAGGGAATTAAATAACACTATCGCAAACTTACCAAACATCCTATTTACCGAATTAACCTACGATAGGATCAATTTTGGTTGTCTCGGTAACAGCCTAACAAATAAAGAAAGTGGTTGTGGTTACAACATATTTAACGAAGTTATCAGACCTTCAAATAATGGCCTAAATTTTGTGTTAAATGGCCGGTCACGTGCGGAATTAAGAGGGGACGGCATAGTGCCTATTTTTAGCCAGAAAATGAGTAACTTACCGGGATGGAACCTCCCAATCAGGGCTTTTAATAAGAACTCGAGAGTCCATACGGTAGAATCAAAACAAGTGCGCGATTTATCACTAGCTTTGTCCAATATGTACAGGCGCTTAGGCTGGTTTTGATTAAGCGGCTTTTGGTAACGTCAAACATGGCTTTCCGATGCTCAAGGATTGAAATTTGAGAGGATCATCTTGATAAGGTTAAAAAAAAGTTCTGGCTTGCTTATACTTTTGGTAATACTTGGCGTATTTGTCGGTTTGGTCAACAGGTCAAGCTTACCCGTATGGAAAGCCAGAACCCAACCTGCAAAACCCACAATACAACCGTTAAAAAATACCAAGCAACCTGTTCCGCAACAATTTAATGTTGCAAATGGTGAAGGCAACGATGAGGATTATTCTTCCTTAACGACTGAAGCCATTTGGAAAAATTTACTAACAGGCTTTCGGGAAGGAAAAAACGCACAAATAGGCTTAGAAGACGCGCTTATCGAACGCTTACAAAAAGAGCCTGATAGTCCGATTTATAAGGAATTATTATCACTGTTCAGGCAGGGGGGATTGCAGGGTTTTGCCCAACAAGTGTTGGTGAGCATATTGGGGGAAGTCGGCAATTACCCATCGGCGGAGACACTGATACGCCTGGTCAACGACGGTTTGTTATATGAGGCAGATGTCAAGTTGACCGCAGCCCATGCCATCAGCAAATTCACGCCCGAATTATGGCATGGCCACCCCAACACAGAGTTCGCGCCGCTATTTGAAGCGGCCTGGCAAACGGATGATTCAGCATATTGGTCAGCCATAGCCGATGTGATGGCCAGTATAGGCACCTCCTCTACTTTGGACATTTTCAATGAGACGTTACAGGATAACGTCAATCCTGAACGGGTGAAAATTGTAAAGCAAGCCATGACAAATTTAGTTAACCCTGCACTGGTCCCAAAACTGGCGGATACCCTGGAGGACGCGTCATCTGAAAATGTGCAATTGGCAAGTGGCAATGCCTTGGCGCATATGGGGGAGCTAAAGGCGGCGACTGCACTGTATGATTGGTCTAAGCAAGTGGATGCCGGCAAGGTTGGTTTGGTCACAAACTGGTTTGAAACGGCGATGAACACAACGCCGGGATTTGTAGGGTACCTAGAAAAAAATTTACCTGACCAAAATTTTGCAGCACCTGAAATTAAACAGGCAATCACGTCAGTGCTGAAAGAGCTTAAAAATGACGTTGAGTAGGTCTTAAGGAAATCTCTATAAATTCAAAAAACTCCCGCTCCCTTCTGGATGCTTACACGGATGTAGGCATCCAGAAGGGAGCGCGGTTAGGCTGTGGAAGGCCCAGTTATCATCCGTCGTGCTGGGTTGCATTCTTCAACCCAGCTACCAGCCACCACATGCTATTTCTTATCCTTCTTAGCGGACTTATCCCCACCATATAGGCTATAAGCCCCAAACACCATTTGGTGTGGCCGCCCCAGTTTTTCTTTGGTGAAGTCGATGGCGATTTTCTCTTTTAGCTGTTTGCCGTTCCAGTCGTAGGCTTTAAGAAATTGTTCGTTGTCTTTGCCTTTTTTGTCCCAGTTTGCCAGGAGCGAGGAGGTGAAATAGACCCGTTTGCCGTCCCAACTTGAAGACACCATATTCACCTGCGCGCCGATTTTATGCTCATAGACTTGTTTTGGTTTGAACGGATCGGTGATGTTAAAGGCGCGGGTCATGCCGTCCATAAAGGTGTTGACCCACAACAGCTTGTCGTCACTTGAAATAGAAATGTCTACGGGCAGTGGAATTTTCGCAGGTTCGCCGATGTCGGCGACATCTTTGGCCTGCCATTCGCCTTTTTTATCTTTGTGGATCAGCCAGATTTTTGAAGTCAGGGCGGTGCTGGTGAAGCAATAATCGTGCTTTTCGCCCCAAGCACAACGGATTTCCAGCGGCGCGCCCGGCACATCAAAGATCTTTTTGGGTTGCTTGGTATGTAAATCCCATTGCACCACCGTATTGCCGAAGCGTTTCATGGCTTCGGGATCGGCCAGCATTTTGCCGAAGTCCATCATGTAGTTTGACCAGCCGGTGAAGGACGAAGTCAACATTAGGTTATTGCGCGGCATGACGCGCAGGTCGTAACCATAGCCGTCGGCATATTTGCCGGTTTTGACCGCTCCTTGCAGGTCGCTGTCGGTCGGCATCCAGTGCGTGTCGATATATTTGCCGTCGTTGGTGTATTCGACCAGCCCAGTGCGGCCGCCGTGATCTTTATTGTTGGACAGTCCGGTAATAATCATACGGCCAGGCAAAGCGTAAGTGGTGTGTGGGCCGACCACGCCGCCGCTTTTGGCAACCAGGTCGGTGATGGTGTTGGTCAATGCCGGTTTTGCCGGATCGGTATGGATATCGAATACGAAAAGTTTATTGGTATCCAACCCGCCTGCCCATAGATACTGGCGGTCGTCGGTAAAGCCGGAATGGTGGGCTTCATTGCGTCCGCCGACGGACAGGGAATTAATGACCTTGCCGTAAGTTTTGGATTTTGGCCTTACGTCTACTGTCACCAGTTTGTCCTGCTCATCGCCCAGGCCTTCCACGCCCAACGTCCAGATATAGACAAAATCTTCCTGTCCGGTAATTTTGGTGATGTAAGGTGATAGACAGGTTTCATCCGCCAAGGCCGAGCTTGCGCTTATTCCGGTTATGGCGATGGTTGATAAGGTGACTAGGCATAAGGTTTTTATTCCGCCGAGCAGATTGTTTGTTGTGGCATTCATAGCTTCCTCTTTGTGTTGTTTTGTTGTTTTTACTTTTAATGATTATTCCTCAACATGGCTATTAACAAGCCACAGGTTGCAGCAAAACCGGTTGGTGAGTGGCGCATAACTTCAATAGGCGGTTAGGGATTTGATTTTCCCAGAAGCGCCGGTTAAGCCGGTAGCAAAACTCGTCAAGGTACTCCTGCATATAGCGGCCTGATACCCCATGGTAGGTGCCGAGCACATAGCTTTTGAAGTTGCTGATGACAATATGTACCCAAGGCAACCATTCATCAACCAATTCAGGCGGGGTCACTTTGGCGACATGGCGGTGACTTTCGGCAAGCACCCTGAGCGCGGCGAATGCATCGGTGCGCAGGGTTTGCCCTGGTGCGATGGACTCTTGGGCAAAGGCCTTGATAGTGGCTTGGTCTACCCGGCCAACCGCTTTCATGGCGACAAAACCAGGCTTGCCGTTATTGTGCTCACACGCGACCAGGATGGCTGTCTTGCCGCCAGCACCGCGCCCGCGCTTGCCAGGGCGCTTGCCACCCACAAAGGCATCGTCCAGTTCGATGATGCCTTCCAGCCGGTATAGGCGGTTCTGGTCGCCCATCGCAACCCGCAGCTTCCGCAGCAACCGGTGGCCGGTGATCCAGGAAACGCCGACCAGCTTGGTCAAGCGCAAGGCCGAAATGGTGCCCTTGTCGGTGGACATCCAGTAAATGCACCAGAACCACTTGACCAAGGGCAGTTTGGTGTTGTGGAACACGGTGCCGGCGGTCACTGAGGTGTGCC
>JAYVGW010000006.1:0-18538 GCA_043771735.1 Methyloglobulus sp. | reverse complement strand
TGCCTGGCGGCATTGCAACCGTTACGGGATTGTTGCGAACTAATCGTAGTCGATGGCGGCAGTATGGACAACACCAAAAGCCTGGCAAAACCATTGGCCGATAAAGTGATTCCATCAGGAAAAGGTCGGGCTATCCAGATGAATGTTGGCGCTGAAAATGCAGTGGGGAATATTTTGATATTTTTACATGCGGATACTTTTTTGCCGCAAGATGCTTTAATGCATATCAACAATGCGATCAATAACAACGGGCAGTGGGGGCGGTTTGACGTGAAACTGAGCGGCTGCCACCCCATGTTAAAGATGATTGCCTGGTTTATGAATTGGCGTTCGCGGCTTACCGCAATTGCGACGGGTGACCAGGTTATTTTCGTCAAAAAGAAGCTGTTTGAATCAGTAGGGCATTATCCGGTCATACCGTTGATGGAAGACATTGCGCTCTGCAAAAAACTTAAGAAAATAAGTCCGCCAGCCTGCCTGACAGCCAAGGTGACCAGTTCGGGTAGGCGCTGGGAGCGTTTCGGGGTATTTAGGACTATCCTGCTGATGTGGCGTTTGCGGCTGGGCTATTTCCTGGGTGAAGATCCACAAACTTTGGCATTTTTATATAATGAGGGACACAAATGGAAACCATGATAAGGCTAGGTGCGGCACTGGGCATTTTTGGCATCATGATAACTTGGGAAACCATGAAACCTCGGCGTGTGCAGCAAATCAGCCGCCTGCAACGTTGGCCGATTAACCTGGGGCTTGCCCTGTTCAACATGGTGTTGATGCGCCTTACCCTCGGCAGCTTGGCTTACATGGCTGCGGTAACGGCGGCAGCGCATGGCTTCGGCTTGTTGAACTTGTGGCGGATACCTAGCACTATTTCAATAATAGCGACCTTGCTAACGCTTGATTTCGCTATCTACGCCCAGCACATCCTCATGCACAAATGGCCGTTGCTATGGCGGCTGCATAAAGTCCATCATGCTGACCTGGAGTTTGATGCTACCACCGCCGTACGTTTCCATCCGCTGGAAATCGTCCTGTCCATGGTCTACAAGGTATTTTGGATTGTATTGATAGGGGCGCATCCCGGTGCCGTCATTGCTTTCGAGATCATCCTGAATGCAGCGGCGACATTTAACCACAGCAATGTCGCTATTCCTGCCGCAGTAGATGAAAAATTGCGTTGGCTGCTCATTACGCCGGATATGCACCGCATCCACCATTCAACAAGTCGGGACGAGAGGGACAGCAATTACGGCTTTTCAGTTTCCTGGTGGGACAGGCTGTGCAGGACTTATACTGCCGAACCTAAACGGCCGCAGACCACGATGCCCATCGGGCTAAAGAGTTTCCGTGACCAGGCGGAATTGGGCTTTTTGCAATGTTTGCTAATTCCCTTTAGGTCACGGGGCAAGCGTTAGGGATGCTGTATGCCCACCCCCATTCGGTCATCCTGGTTTTTTGCAAAGCACCCATTCCGGGGCAAGTAAAAACTCGGTTGATGCCATCCTTAACGGGCGAGGAAGCCGCACAACTCCACCGCGAACTGACCGATAAAACCCTGCACACCGCGACCAAAAATAACTTATGTGACGTACAGCTATGGTGTTCGCCCACTACCGGACATCCTTTTTTCACGATGATGTCCCAAAAATATTCACTAGAATTGTTTGTGCAACAGGGCGCAGATTTGGGCGAACGGATGCACCATGCGTTTGGCCAGGCACTTGCCCATTTTAGCAGTGCGCTTATCATCGGCTGCGATTGCCCGTCCCTTACCAGTGCTGACCTTGAACAGGCATTAAGCCAGTTAAACCAAGGCAAGCCCTGCGTCTTGGCACCTGCGGAAGACGGCGGTTATGCGTTGGTCGGCCTCAGACAGCCACAAGCAAGCCTGTTTGAAAACATGCCGTGGGGAACGGATGCAGTCTTGGAACTAACCCGCGCCAAATTACAAAGCCTTAATCTCGGCCATCACGAATTAAAAACCCAATGGGATGTGGATACGGCCGCTGATCTAAGGCGGTATCGGGTGACAGAATAGAGGGGTAGGCGATAGTTGCTTATACTATGCGGCCTGGTGCGTAATGAGGTATTTTTATTTAAGGCAACCTCTAATAATTCCCTCTCCCTCTAGTAGAGTAACTGTGTCAAAAATCAAGCTAATACCAATCCCAATAAGTTCTCATTGTTATCTTCTCCAAAGGGAGAAGGTTGGGATGAGGGGGTTCATATAATAACTTTTTGGGATTGGTATTACTTCCGTTCAACACAACAACGGAAATGGCGGCATTAGCCCTTCCAACTACCAGGTCAAATCATCAGGTACCTGATAAGCGGCATAAGGATCTTCCTGGGACTTAGGCAAAGGTACGGATTCGTTAAATACAATAATGCCGGCGGCATCACGCAATTTAATTTTTCCGGCAACTTCGGCAGACACAATTTCATATTGCTTACCTAGCCTAACAATTGCTAACTTTCCCTGAGTAATCTGTTCGCGCATGATTTTGGACACATACAGCACTTTCACCTTGTTGTTGTCCGTAAAATGATAAGCTAGGCTTTCATCATTCTGTGTTGTCGAACCATTGTCTTTGGGTAAACGATTTTGCTCAATTAACTGCTTAACTTGCGCTGCAAGTTGTTTGCGTTCTTCTTCCTGTTTGCGTTGTTGATTAAGCTCGCGGTCTTTTGCGGCTTGTTCAAGCTGGGCTTTTTGGGCTTGCCCTTTAGCTTCATCAACAATTACTGCCTTATTGTGATGTTGTTGTTTGGCTTGTTTATGTTTTTCTGATTTTACGGCTTTTGCTTGCCCTGAACTTACCAAGCCGGATTTTAACAATTGTTCTTGTAATGACAATTTAGCCATAAAACCTATTCCACCGTCACCGATTTTGCCAGGTTTCTGGGCTGGTCAACATCCGTACCTTTAAGGACGGCGACATGGTATGACAACAACTGCAACGGCACAGTGTATACAATTGGAGATATTTCGTTGTCCACCTGTGGAATTCTTAAAATTTGGACATTGCTGTCAGCAACCGCAGACAAGGTTTCATCCATGAACACAATCAATTGACCGCCACGAGCGCTCACTTCTTGGATATTGGATTTTAATTTTTCTAACAGGCTGTTGTTCGGTGCCACCGTTATTACCGGCATGTCGGCATCAATCAGCGCCAACGGCCCGTGTTTCAGCTCTCCTGCCGGATAGGCTTCGGCATGGATGTAGGAAATTTCCTTGAGCTTCAAAGCACCTTCCATCGCTATCGGATAATGGGTGCCTCTGCCAAGAAATAAGGCATTATGTTTTTCTGCGAACTGCTCCGATAGGGCTTTAATTTGGTCATCGAGGCGCAAGACTTTTTCAATTTTGCCCGGCAAGGTGAACAGTTCCGAGGTCAATTTTTTTTCCATGGCTTCACCTAACTGAAACCGCCTTCCCACCGCAATAACCAGCAACATTAGGGTGACGAGCTGGGTGGTGAAAGCTTTAGTTGAGGCGACTCCAATTTCAGGGCCTGCACGGGTCATCATCACCAGGTCGGATTCCCGTACGAGGGAGCTTTCCGGCACATTGCAGATGGCAAGCGAATGCTTGGCACCCAATTTTTTGGCTTCCAGCAATGCGGCCAATGTGTCTGCGGTCTCACCGGACTGGGAAATGGTGACAATTAAGGTGTCCGGTGCTAGCACCGGATTTCTGTAGCGGAATTCGCTGGCGACTTCGATATTGCAGGGAACCCTTGCCAGTTCTTCAAGCCAGTACCGGGCAACCAAACCGGCATGGTAACTGGTGCCGCAAGCCAGTATTAAGATGGATTTGGTGCTGTCAAAAATGGCTGCTGCATTATGGCCAAAAGCATTTTCCTGTAAGCGGTTATTGATGAAACGGCCTTCTAAGGTCTGCGAAATGGCAAAAGGCTGTTCATAAATTTCTTTCAGCATGTAGTGGCGGTATTCGCCTTTTTCCGCCGATTCCGCTGTCAGCTGGCTTTCTTTGACAGGCCGGCTCACGATATTGTCATCCTTATCGTAGATAACTACTTCATTAATACTTATAACAGCAACGTCGCCATCCTCAAGGAACATAAACCGCTGAGTAACAGGCAGTAACGCCGCTACATCCGAGGCAATGAAGTGTTCGCCGATACCGACACCAATCACCAATGGGCTGCCTTTCCTACAGGCTATCAAAGTATCGGGCCGGTCGGTACACATGATGCCTAGGGCATAAGCGCCTTCCAATTTTGTTAAGGATTGTTTGACGGCCTTGACAAAATCACCCGATGTCTCAATGGCATCAAATATTTGATGGACAATAACTTCAGTGTCTGTTTGTGAAGTGAATAAATGACCGTCTTCAGTTTGTTGGCTTCTTAGCTGCTCGTGATTTTCTATGATGCCGTTATGTACTACGGTCACTTTATTGCGGCAAATATGGGGGTGTGCATTCGCGGTGCTAGGTTTTCCGTGCGTCGCCCAGCGGGTATGCGCGATGCCGATATGCCCTGATATGGGATCGGCTTGCAGCAAGGCCTCCAGGCCTTTAACCTTGCCTAATTCGCGTTTCCGGTAAATCTCGTTGTTATGGATGACTGCCAAACCCGCTGAATCATAACCTCGGTATTCGAGCCGCTTAAGGCCCTCCAACAAGATAGGGACCACATTTCTTTGCGCTATGCCGCCGACGATTCCACACATATCATTTTTCCTGTTAGCTTTGTTTTTTTTCGGGACGTTGCCATCCTGAAATCGAAACCTGTTTCACCCGACTCAATGTTAACTGATTTTCGGGGCTATCTTTAGTAATGGTCGAACCTGCACCCACTGTCGCATTTTTACCTATCGTAACCGGGGCAACCAATTGAGTGTCCGAACCGATAAATGCGCCGTCTTCAATCACCGTCCTGAATTTGTTGACCCCATCATAGTTGCAGGTAATCGTCCCTGCGCCTATATTCACGTTGCTGCCCACGGTCGTATCGCCGATATAACTTAAGTGATTGATTTTACTTTTCTCTGCAACATCGGATTTTTTTATTTCGACAAAGTTGCCGATGTGGACGTTATTTGCCAAAACCGTTTCCGGCCGCAACCTGGCAAATGGGCCAATCCGGCTACCCGTGCCGATGACCGCATCTTCAATGATGCAATTATCGAGAATTTCTACATGGTCGCCAATGATGGAGTTTTTAATGCGGGTGTTCGCGCCTATGGTGACGTTGCTCCCTATAGAATTCTTTCCTTCCAAAATAACATTGATGTCTATCTCTATGTCCTGCCCTAATTTTTCAAAGGTTCCCCTTAAATCAAACCGTAAGGGGTCGCGCAAGGTGATGCCTTGCTCCATTAAACTCTCGGCTTGCTCTTTTTGGAAAACCCGTTCCAAATGGCTGAGTTGCATCCGGTTATTGACACCCATGACTTCATCTTCGGTGCTTGGATGGTTGGTCGTCACTTTTATTTTTTCGCTGACGGCCATCTCGATAATGTCCGTTAAATAATACTCGCCCTGGGCATTGTTATTCTTAAGCTGGCTTAACCATGATTTCAATTTGCCGCCTTTCACCGCCATGATGCCGGTATTGACTTCCTTGATTAATTTTTCATCATTGGAAGCGTCTTTTTCTTCGACAATTTTTTGCACCCGCCCGTGGGAATCCCTGACTATCCTACCGTAACCTTTAGGGTCGGTAAGGTTAACCGTGAGCAAACCTAGCGACTTGTCATCCACATTTGCCAATAAAGCTTGCACTGTCGCCAACTTCAGCAAAGGGACATCGCCGTACAGTATTAGGACGGTATCGGCATCGGCTATTTGGTCGGCGACCTGCTGTACTGCATGGCCAGTGCCAAGCTGTTGTTTTTGCTCAATCCAGTTAGCGTCCAAATTTTTCAGGCTGTCCTTAACCAATTCACCGCCATGGCCATAAACGATTTTGACCTTATTGTTTGGCAGTTGCTTGCTCAGATCATAAGCGTGCTTTAATAAAGGCCGATCAGCAATTTTATGCATAACTTTAGGGATTTCCGAGCGCATCCGTGTGCCTTTACCCGCAGCCAAAATAATTGTCGTAATATTCATTTATTCTCCTAAACAAAAAAGCCCGACAACGAACACACTCCGCTATCGGGCTTGTACAGAAATTTCTGGGACGCCATCTCAAGTGCCGTAATCAACCACCGCGCTTTCTGAGCCTGTCCAACGTCCTTAATTGCATAATGGCTTGCGCCAACTGCGCTTGGGCAGTTGCATAATCAATTTTGCCGGACTTGTCGGCCAAGGCTTCCTCGGCTTTTGCTTTGGCTTCGATAGCGGCGGCTTCATCTATGTCTTTCGCCCGAATCGCGGTATCTGCCAGCACAGTAACTAGATGCGGCTGCACTTCTAGCATTCCACCCGACACGTAGAAAGGGTAACTTTCTGTCTCACTGACTTTAACGCGCACTTCGCCGGGCTTTAAACGTGTGATGAAAGGCGCGTGGCGGGGTGAAATGCCGACTTCGCCCAATTCGGCAGGCGCGAACACCATTTCCGCCATGCCGGAAAATATTTCCTTTTCAGCACTTACGATGTCTACATGTACGGTCATGACCATAATATTCTCTGAATTTTGTCAGCTTATTTCATGTTTTTCGCTTTTTCCAGCACTTCTTCTATCGTGCCGACCATGTAAAACGCCTGCTCTGGTATGGCATCATACTCACCGTCGATAATGCCTTTAAATCCTGCAATGGTATCTTTCAAGGAAACATACTTGCCTGGCGATCCGGTAAACACTTCAGCAACAAAGAACGGTTGCGACAAGAACCGTTGCATTTTACGCGCCCTGGATACTGTCAGTTTGTCTTCTTCGGAAAGCTCGTCCATACCCAGAATGGCAATAATATCGCGCAGTTCTTTGTAACGCTGCAAGATGCCTTGCACTTTACGGGCAACATCATAATGCTCTTGACCGATGACTAGCGGATCAAGCTGGCGGCTGGTCGAATCCAAAGGATCAATCGCAGGATAGATACCTAACTCAGCGATTTGGCGGGACAATACCACCGTCGCGTCTAAGTGGGCGAAGGTTGTCGCTGGCGACGGGTCGGTCAAATCGTCGGCTGGCACGTATACCGCTTGGATTGAGGTGATAGAACCAGTTTTGGTTGAGGTAATGCGTTCTTGCAGTACACCCATTTCTTCCGCAAGTGTCGGCTGATAGCCCACCGCAGAAGGCATACGGCCTAACAACGCAGACACTTCCGTACCTGCCAGCGTATAACGGTAAATGTTGTCAACGAAGAACAACACGTCACGGCCTTCGTCACGGAAATATTCCGCCATCGTCAAACCCGTCAACGCCACGCGCAACCGGTTTCCTGGCGGCTCGTTCATTTGCCCGTAAACCAGCGAAACTTTGTCGATTACGTTGGAGTCGGTCATTTCGTGGTAGAAGTCATTCCCTTCACGAGTACGTTCACCGACACCCGCAAACACGGAATAACCACTGTGTTCGATGGCGATATTACGGATAAGCTCCATCATGTTGACGGTCTTGCCTACACCCGCACCACCGAACAAGCCGACTTTACCGCCCTTGGTGAAAGGGCAAACTAAGTCGATAACCTTAATGCCCGTTTCCAACAATTCATTGGCCGCCGCTTGGTCTGCATAACTGGGCGCTTCACGGTGGATGCCCCATTTTACCTTTTCGCCAATCGGGCCTTTTTCGTCTATCGGTTGACCCAACACGTTCATGATACGGCCTAAGGTTTCTTTACCCACTGGCACGGCAATCGGTGCTTTGGTGTTGCTTACGGACAGGCCACGGCTTAAGCCGTCGGTGCTGCCCATGGCGATAGTCCTTACCACGCCATCACCCAATTGCTGCTGGACTTCCAGCACCAAATCTTTGCCATCTACGTTTAACGCATCATAAATCTTAGGCATTTCTTCGCGTGAAAATTCCACGTCAACAACCGCACCTATGATCTGAACGACTTTACCCAAACTCATTGAGTTATCCTCATAAATAATAATTCGCTTTGCTATGCTTAAACCGCTGCCGCACCGGCCACGATTTCTGAAATTTCTTGTGTGATCGCAGCTTGCCGTGCCTTGTTATAGATCAGTTGTAATTCTTTGATAAGATTTCCGGCATTATCCGAAGCGCTCTTCATCGCCACCATACGAGCAGCTTGCTCACAGGCATTATTCTCTACCAAGCCCTGGTAGACGATAGATTCTATATATCTGGTAAGCAAATGGTCGAGGACTTCCTTGGCATCAGGCTCATAAAGATAGTCCCAATGTCCGCTCAAAGTTTCTTCGATTTCATCCGCAACGACGGGCAGTAATCTTTCAATGGTGGGCCGTTGCGTCATGGTATTGACGAATTCGTTGTTGACCACATATAACTCGTCGATTCGGCCTTCGGCATAAGCGTCCAGCATGATCTTGATAATGCCGACGATATCATTCAAGTGTGGCGCATCGCCTAGCTTGACGACTTGCCCAACCAGATTGGTTTTCAGGTTACCAAAGAAGCCGGAAGCTTTTGTGCCTATCGCGCAGACATCGACTTCAATACCCGCTTTTTCCCACTCTATTAGGTGGGTAAGGGTTTTTCTGAACAAATTTGCGTTCAACCCTCCGCACAAACCCCGGTCAGAACTTACGATAATAATGCCTACGCGTTTAACTTCACGCGGAACAAGAAAACCGTGCTTATATTCAGGGTTTGCATGTGCCAAGTGCTTGATGATCTGACCAATTTTTTTTGAGTAAGGCCGCGTCGCTTGCATCCGGTCTTTGGTTTTACGCATTTTACTAGCGGCAACCATTTCCATAGCACGCGTGATCTTTTGCGTATTTTTAATACTGGCGATTTTACTTCGTATTTCTTTACCAACAGCCATTAGAAACCCTTATTTACCAACTGTGCGTTTTAATAAAAGATTCAATAGCCGTCCTCATGCCTTGCTTTATGTCATCTGAAAAATCGCCCGTGGTATTGATGGTATCCATCAAAGCGGCATGTTCTGATTTCATGTATGAAAGTAATGCTGCTTCAAAAGCCAAGACTTTATTGACTTCCACGGTATCCAAAAAGCCTTCATTAGCGGCAAATAGCGAGACTGCCATCTGGGCAACGGACATAGGTGAATACTGGTTTTGTTTCATCAATTCAGTGACCCTTTGACCGCGCTCTATCTGCTTACGGGTGCTTTCATCCAAGTCCGAAGCAAATTGTGCGAACGCAGCCAACTCACGGTATTGTGCCAAATCCAGACGAGTACCACCGCCCAGTTTTTTGATAATCTTAGTTTGGGCAGCGCCACCGACACGGGAAACTGATAAGCCGGCATTTACGGCTGGACGTATACCTGAGTTAAACAAATTGCTTTCCAGGAAGATCTGCCCGTCGGTAATCGAAATAACGTTGGTAGGTACGAAAGCCGACACATCGCCGCCTTGGGTTTCAATGATCGGCAAGGCGGTAAGCGATCCGGTCTTGCCCTTCACTTTTCCGCCCGTCAGTTTTTCAACTTCTGCGGCATTGATGCGGGAAGCCCGCTCCAGTAAACGGGAGTGCAAATAAAATACGTCGCCAGGGTACGCTTCACGGCCTGGTGGACGACGGAGCAGCAATGATACTTGACGATAAGCCCAGGCCTGTTTAGTCAAATCATCGTAAATAATGAGTGCATCTTCGCCGCAATCCCTGAAGTATTCGCCCATTGAGCAACCGGTATAAGGTGCAATGAACTGTAAGGCGGCGGATTCAGAAGCGGAAGCCACGACAACAATGGTATGTTCCATCGCGCCATGTTCTTCGAGTTTGCGTACCACGTTGGCAATTGATGAGCGTTTTTGCCCTATCGCCACATAGATACATTTTATGCCTGTACCTTTTTGGTTAATGATGGCATCTATAGCAATAGCGGTTTTACCGGTTTGACGGTCGCCGATAATCAATTCGCGCTGGCCTCTACCAATTGGGATCATCGCATCAATTGACTTCAATCCCGTCTGCACTGGCTGATCTACCGATTGCCGTGCAATTACGCCTGGGGCAATTTTTTCGATAGGTGCAGTTTCAGTGGTGTTGATAGCACCTTTACCATCTATGGGATTACCCAAAGCATCAACAACGCGGCCTAATAATGCCCGTCCGATAGGGACTTCCAGAATTTTGCCCGTACACTTAACGGTATCGCCTTCTGAAATGTGCTGATAAGCACCCAGAACGACCGCACCGACGGAATCCCTTTCCAGGTTGAGCGCCATACCAAAGGCATTGCCTGGAAATTCCAGCATTTCGCCTTGCATGGCTTGGGACAAGCCATGAATCCGCACGATACCATCGGTCACACTGACGACAGTGCCTTCGGTGTGGGATTCTGCGCTCAGATCGAAGTTTTCGATCTTCTTTTTTATCAGGTCACTGATTTCAGATGGATTTAATTGCATGTTCTATTTCTCACTCTTACTGTAGAGCCTTTTGCAAATTTTGGAGTTGACCTCTAACGGAACCATCAATAACCCGGTCACCTGCACGTACCAGGACACCGCCTATCAATGATTTATCCAAGGTCACATTCATGTGAACTTTTTTGCTTAATGTTTTTTCCAAGGTTGCAGCAAATTTTTGCTGCTCTTCTTTGGTAAAAGCAAAAGCGGTTAATACTTCGACGGCTATATAACCTTCATCTTCAGCTTTTTGTTCTTCAAAAAGCTTGGCGATGTCCGGCAATAACGCCAACCTATTATTTTGCACTAACAATTTCAGGAAATTGACACCTTCAGCGTCGATCTGCCCGTTGCTAACATCAAGTAATAGCGCGGTAAGCCAGTCTTTCTTGACCTTTGGGTTATCGACCAGCACCGACATTTCTTTGCTGCTAATAACTGCCGACAGGAAAGCCAAGCTTTCAGACCACTTAGTAGCACTGGCAGTCTCTTTAGCCCGCTTGAATACCGCAGAAGCATAAGGTCTCGCCAATGTTGCCAATTCGCTCATTATCAGGCCTTATAACCTTTTGGAGATTTTTTCTACAATCTCCTGGTGTTTGGTTTTGTCGATTTCAGCGACCAGAATTTGCTCCGCCGCACTGACGGCCAAGGCGGCAACTTCTTTACGCAAGGTTTCCTTGCTTTGTTGCACTTCCTGATCTATTTGCGCTTTTGCTGCAAGAATTAGGCGGTCACCTTCTTTTTTTGCTGTGTTTTTTGACTCTTCAACGATCTCATTAGCTTGTCTTTGTGCCAAGCTTACTATGTCAGATGATTGGTCTTTAGCGGTTTTTAAAACACCCTTGGCTTTTTTCTCAGCCAACAGCATGTCTTCTTGACCTTTTTCAGCCGCAGCCAAACCGTCGGCAATTTTCTTTTTACGCTCTTCTAAAGCGGCAAATAATACCGGCCAGACATACTCCATGACAAACCATACAAGGAGTGCAAAGGTAATTATTTGACCAATCAGAGTAATATTGATACTCATGAGCTGTTCCTCGCGTGACTGTTTTATGTAACCCTTAGCCCGCTGCTGCCGCTTGTACGGCTGACAAGAATGGGTTCGCAAAGGTAAAGAACAACGCCAAACCAACACCGATCATAGTAACCGCGTCCAACAAACCGGCAACAATGAACATTTTGACCTGTAACATAGGCACCATTTCCGGTTGACGCGCAGCGCCTTCCAGGAATTTTCCGCCCAATAGGCCAAAGCCGATAGCGGTTCCCAGCGCGCCCATACCAAGCACCAGACCGACTGCGATAGCGGTCATACCTTGAACATCGGCGATTAATTTAGCAATTTCCATGACAACTCCAAACGTAATGTTATTAAAAGTAAGTTATAAATAGTTAATGGGCTTCTTCGTGCGCCATGCTCAGGTAAACGATGGTCAATACCATGAAGATAAAGGCTTGCAACGTGATAATTAATATATGAAAAATCGCCCAAGGTAAGCTCAATACAGGCTGGAGATACGCAGGCAATAACGCAATCAACATGAATATCAACTCACCCGCGTAAAGGTTACCGAATAACCGAAGCGCAAGCGAGATTGGCTTTGCCAGATATTCGACAAAGTTAAGCAGGAGATTAAAGGGAATCAACAACCAATGGTTAAATGGGTGAAACAACAATTCCTTGGAAAAATTCCACAAGCCTTTTATTTTAAGATTGTAAAAAATAATCAGGCAGAATACTGATATGGATAAGGCGAAAGTTGCATTTAAATCGGTACTAGGCACTACCCGCAAATAGGGGATACCCATAACTGACCCAATTGCCGGCAATAGGTCTATGGGGAACAAATCCATGAAATTGAACAAGAAAACCCAGCAAAAAATGGTCAATGCAAGTGGCGCAATCAGTTTGCTATGCCCATGAAAGCTGTCTTTTACCTGGGTATCGACGAATTCGACCATCATTTCGACGAAATTTTGCACCAGCCCTGGGACTTCTGTCGTGGCGTTTTCTGCCGCCTTCTTGAAGAACCAGACAAACAACCCGCCCAGAACTGCCGAAAAAAACAGGGTGTCTAGGTGTAATGTCCAAAATCCTTCTCCCACGCTTAATGGGGTCAAGTGATGGATGATATAACCGGTTGCACCTTCGGCGGCGTGAGCTTCGGTAGCCATTGTTCCTCTCAAAAAATATTCAGCACAGCCTGATTAACTTCGCTGCATCTTAATTAAATCCGACGCAGCCCTATAAATTCAGCGCATTATGAGCGCAAACCAAAAAACCGATAAGGCAGCGACATAACCTGCCATCAACGGTAAAATTTCAATACTTGGGATTTGAAAAATCAACATGAACAATGCCACTGTCAACAACAGTTTTACTGATTCACCTACGTAGAAAGACCGTAAAATCTTTCTGGCATCTTGCTCCACCGATCCAGCTACGCGCAGGGCAAAATACAGGTTTGGAATGAAGGCTGCCAACCCGCCGATTGCCGATGAGATGGCCTTTTGCCACCCACCGACAACGAAGCCTAAGCTAACCACCGCGATTATCAACACTTGACAACCCAGGATTTTAGCGACAGTAGACGAACCGCTAGCTGCCACACAACCTCCAAACACTTAAGACGGGAAATTATATCTGTCAAGCCACACTAAATCAAGACAGTTAACTTAACGACCAAAGCCATGCCGAATTTTGGGCTTGATTACCGGAGATTTACCTAACTTTAAAAATGCTTGAAGGGCTTAGGTTTTGCTTAATTCACTTTCAAAAGCGTCAAGGATGCTTCTCGACCAAAGCAAATTTCCTTATTTATTTTGCGTCCTCGGTATTAATCTGCATACCTTTAATCATCATCATCAGCTCGCTTCTCTGCCGCTTTAGCGGCTCTATCTCGGCCTCTAAGGTTGCAATATTTTCCGCTACCGTGCCTTTAGAATCGTTCATTTTCTTAAGCATCTGCAAACGATTCTCGATTTGCTTCTTATGGTCTTTAATCTGGTGCATCAGCGGTGTCAACACGCCATTGCTCCATGCCGCGGCATCTGCATTTGCCTGCCTGAGTATATTCCTGGCTTTTGCAATCAAGGTACTATAAAGCCTGTTGATGACAACGCTCTGCTCTGTCATAGTCGTCTTGGCGCTGACCCGAAAGGTCTCCCCTTCTGCGAACACCTGCTCCAACTCAAACTGGTACTGCTTAATCGAGAACAACTGCGGCTCTATCTCTTTAAAACCGTATTCGTCATGGAATTTTTTGTGGATAGCCTTTACTAAGCGACGGGTTTCGTTGGTAATATCGACAGAATCTTGGAGCAAATCCCGCAAATCATCGAACAATTTGCGGATATTTTGTTTCATGCCATAAGTCGTCAGGCTTTTCGACATATCATGTTTGGTGTTTCTGATGATGGCATCAATCCTCTCCTTGGAGAAGGAATCGATCAGCATCCTGGCCTGGACATTAAATACCCGGCGGCTGGCCTGGAAGTTTTCAATGTTCGACATATACAGGTTCTGCCGGTCGCGGGTTTCCGCCATCAACTTACCGGTCATGTCCTGGTTTTGGAAATCAATTTTCTTGAATTCTTCAAGCTGCGATATCCCGTTTGCCAGGGACGATTCAGTCAAATTCAGCGACTCGTTAACCAAAAAGCCAATATCCCTGGTGACGGTCTCCATCAGGATATTGCGGCGTTGCTTGACGATATCGTCCGCCAGGTAAGTTTCCAAGGACGAAATCCTGCTCCTTTCCAGCAACGGCTTATCACCTTTGACTTTGGCTAGCAAGGCTTGCTTGGCAGAGATAGGGAATATAGCCCCCTCTTCAATTTTTAAAGTTGTCGCCGAAATCTTGACTTGTGACTTGATGGCATCCTGATAGCCGGCATCGCCCGACAGATCGTCCCACATGGCATCTATTTTATTCATCACCACCGCCAAACCACGCTTGCTGCCGCCACGGGCGTGGCAGACGTGGTTGCGCCACATTTCCATGTCGCTCTTGGTTACGCCCGTGTCCGCTGCAATAACAAACACGATGGCTTGGGCGCTGGGCAACATGCTTAAGGTGAGTTCGGGCTCGGCTCCCAGTGCATTTAGGCCAGGGGTGTCGAGAATGGTCAAGCCTTCCTTAAGCAAAGGGTGCGGGAAACTGATTATTGCGTGCCGCCAACAGGGTATTTCCACTTTTTCAGGATTGATAATACCTTGCTCTGCCGCTTCGCGCTCGTTCCATAAGCCCAATTTGTCGGCTAGGTCGCGGTCTACCATTTTGGTGGCGACCAATGCCTTGAATGCTTCTTGCATTTGCGCTGGCGAGTTACAGTCCAGGTCGATTTGCTTCCATCTCCCCGGGGTGCTTTTGAACTCAGCCATGGAAATGTCTTCAAGCCTGCTTTCAATCTCCAGCAAGCGGATATAGTCGCCACCCTCTGCATCATGGAAGAGCTCGGTAGGGGACATGGTGGTGCGTCCAGGTGAAGAGGGCAGCAACCTAAGGCCTGTTTCGGCAAAAAACAGGGCATTGATGAGCTCACTCTTACCACGCGAAAATTCTGCTACAAATGCCAGCGTTATGCGGTCTTGTTGCAATCCATTGAGTACATTCAAGATCGTGTTGTTACTGTGGGGATCATTCACGTCGTAGCGGATACGCCACTGGTGATACAACTCAATACCCTGTATCAACTTTTCTCGCCAAAGCGAGTATTCGTGCATTTGCTCTTTAAATTCCATATTACTCATGGCAAGCCCTTGGTTACCGTCATGGTTTTGTAAGTAAAGATAGTCAAAATATCAGATGAATTATTTCCCGCTAATTGTAGACTATATCCGTGGAACTGTTAGTTTTTGTGGCCTTCTTTTTTGTGATTTCATTCACATTAAACTCCATATTGTCGCCGATACTGCATTATCGCGTCCAATTGGCCGCTTGCATGGGCTTCAATGTAGTCGATGATGTTTTCCAGCGTAATGATTGATATGACAGGGATTTTAAAGCATTCTGTCACTTCTTGAATAGCAGAAAGTCCACTTTGTGCTATTTCCTGCCGGTCCAATGCAATCAAAACCCCCGCTGGCACTGCGCCCGCCTGCAAAATAATATCGACTGATTCCCTGACCGAAGTGCCCGCCGTAATCACATCATCGACTATCAACACCTTCCCTTTCAGGGTTGAGCCGACCAAACCGCCGCCTTCACCATGATCTTTGGCTTCTTTGCGGTTAAACGCAAAAGGCATGTCGCTGGCTGTCATTTGTGAATAGGCAATGGCTGTTGCGCTTACCAAGGGTATGCCTTTATAGGCGGGACCATACAGGATATCGGGCTTTAAATCCGACTGTATAAGCGCCTGGGCATAAAATGTCCCTAGCTTGCTCAATTTTGCTCCGGTGTTAAACAGGCCGGTATTGAAAAAATAAGGGCTGGTCCGGCCTGACTTTAACAGAAATTCCCCGAATTTCAGTACGTCACAATCCAGCGCGTAAGCGATAAATTCTTTTTGATAATTGAGCATAACGCTTGTTGTTTAGTTGTGTATTGGCCGAATTATATATTAACTTTGAATATTATCGGCTTTTGCCGTTAACATTCGGCAACATCGGCCCAGGTTTGTAAATCCTAAGCTGACAATTGTCGCTATAATGCTTGCCAACTTAAGGGAATCTCAATTAATCCCCTCTCCTTTTGTGAGAGGGCTAGGGTGAGGGGTGTAACTGATTAATTTTAAAACCATCATCCCAACCTACTCCCGAAGGGAGAAGGTGGTTTTTGAATTATTAGAGATTCCCTTAAGTCTAACAAGCAGTCTCACACTAAATCGCTACTGCTAGGGATTGCCGCCCATCCCTAGCCACAGGCACATAATATCCTAATCAATGCGCTATAAAGACCTGCCTGATCCTCATCAAAACACCCTGCCTTCGGGCATCCCGTACATAATAGCCAATGAAGCGGCTGAACGCTTCAGCTATTATGGGATGCGGGCCATCCTGGTCGTGTTTATGACGCAATATATGGCGGACAGCGCGGGTCAATTGGCGGTCATTTCCGAACAGGAAGCGCAAGGGTATTTCCACTTGTTCGTTTCGGCGGTTTATTTTACGCCCTTGCTGGGCGCTCTCGTGTCGGACGGTATTTTAGGCAAATACCGGACCATCATTTTATTGTCTTCGTTCTACTGTTTAGGCCATTTAGCCCTGGCTATTGACAATACGCTGATGGGGTTGCTGCTAGGGCAGAGCCTGATCGCTTTGGGGGCCGGCGGTATAAAACCCTGTGTTTCTGCGCATGTGGGCGACCAGTTTGGAAAATACAACCAACACCTTATCGGCAAAGTGTTCAGCTGGTTTTATTTTTCCATCAACCTGGGCGCTTTTGCGGCCATGTTGATTAGCCCTTGGTTGCTGCACCATTACGGCCCATCCGTAGCATTTGCTGTCCCAGGGGTTTTGATGCTGGCTGCCACGTTGGTTTTCTGGTCTGGCCGTTATCAATTCGTCCATATCAAGCCTGCCGGTACCGGCTTTATAAAAGAAATGCTCAGCCAACATGGGAGGAATGCTTTAGCAAAATTAGCGTCCGTTTACGTATTTATTGCCGTTTTTTGGGCTCTTTTCGAGCAAATAGGGTCGTCCTGGATATTGCAGGCACAAAAAATGGACCGCGTTATCCTGGGCGTTGAACTGCTGCCCTCGCAAATTCAAGCGGCCAATCCATTGCTCATCATGCTACTGACACCGCTGTTCACCTACATCCTCTACCCATTTTTAAATAATTTGTTTGACCTTACCGCCATAAGAAAAATGGCCATCGGACTGTTCCTTACGGTGATCGCATTCGCTATTGCCGCAATAATCCAAGTGCAGCTGGACCAAGGCGCAGCAACGGGCATAGTCTGGCAACTTATTGCCCACCTTGTGCTCACTTCGGCGGAAGTCATGATCTCCATCACTTGCCTTGATTTTTCCTATCGCCAAGCGCCTAAGACCATGAAATCATTTGTCATGGCCTTTTATTTTTTATCGATAGCCGTTGGTAATTTATTCACCAGTGCGGTCAATTTCTTCATCCACAATGCCGACGGCACGAGCAAGCTGCCAGGTGCCAGCTACTTTTGGTTCTTTACCATTTTAATGCTGGTTACAACAGCGTTATTTGTGCGGACAAGTTCACATTTCCAAGAAAACAATCATTTCCCCCATGACCGCAACTGAGTTATCTTCTATACTTTAGGCTACAGAAATTTTCTAATTTATTTAGCGAGACAAACAATGAAATTTATACTGTTATCCTTGGGATTGCTTGTTTCCATGCAAATATCAGCGGGTGTTTACAAATGCACGGATTCAAAAGGCAATAAAACCTACCGATCAGTACCTTGCGCCGAAGGCCAAAAAAAAGTCGAGCTAAATGTGAAAACAGGGGGTTCCACCGACCTTAATCAACAAGAAAACCAGCAAGCTTTGTCTAAACAAGAGCAAGAAGCCAAAGATGCCCAAAAAAAGACTGAAGAACAAGAGCTTATACAAAAACAGACACAATTAAAACAAAGCGCCATGGATGAAAGCGCTAAAAACCAGTTCTTGATTAAAAACAATCCGAAAAAGTTTTCAGCTTTTGCCATCCCGCCCTATAAATTTGATGACTTAACGCCATTAGTTAAGGCTTATCAAATCAGGCTGCCTGATATTGAACGGTTCAGGAGACAAGCAGCGGAAAGGACCCTCGCCACAGGCCAGTGTGGTCGGGTTGAATCCGTCGAATTAAACGCAAAAAGCACCAAAGATGCGCTCGTCATCCTTGTTGATTGCAGTTCAGCGAAAAAATTCTACGTCACCGAACAGGAACTGGGCAGTAAATAAACAGCCATAACATCCGCCAAAACCGTATTGAAGACTGTGCTTATTACGGGCTGTTCCAGCGGAATTGGCTATGCTACCGCCGTTGAATTAAAAAACCGTGGACATAAAGTCATCGCCAGCGCGAGAAAAGATGAAGATGTCACTCGCTTACAGCAAGAAGGTTTTATCGCCGTCCAGCTCGATTTAGCCGACAGTAAAAGCAT
>JAYVGW010000005.1:0-6005 GCA_043771735.1 Methyloglobulus sp. | reverse complement strand
TTATCCAGCAAGCTGTTATAACCCTTAAGAAAGAGGGGGTTATCGCTGAGGACATTAGCGTCAATATAACCCTGGAACGCACACGCGACGCGCAACACGGGGATTTTGCGACCAATCTGGCGATGATGTTGGCAAAACCAGCAAAAATGAATCCACGCCAGTTGGCAGAAAAATTAGTTGCCGCTATGCCCGAAGATAGCGCGGTAACAAAAGTGGAGATTGCAGGGCCTGGGTTCATCAACTTTTTTATGGATTCAAGCTCGCAGTCTGACATTGTCAAACAAATACACGAATTGGGCCCAGATTTTGGCCGTAGCCAAGTTGGGGCAGGCAAAAAAGTCCAGGTCGAGTTTGTCTCCGCCAATCCTACCGGGCCATTGCATGTCGGGCATGGCCGTGGCGCTGCTTATGGCTCGGTGGTTGCCGATCTCCTGGAAGCCGTCGGCTTCACTGTGCATCGGGAATATTACGTCAACGATGCCGGGCGGCAGATGGATATTCTTGCCAGCAGCATTTGGCTGAGATACCTGGAAGAATGCGGCGAATCGGTGCGGTTTCCAGACAATGGCTATCGCGGCGATTATGTCAGCGATATTGCGCGGGATATTTACAAAAATGCCAAAAATGAATACCGTCGGCCCTATGAGCTGGTGCTGGAAGACATTCCTCAAGACGAATCCCAAGGTGGGGACAAAGAAGCGCATATCGATGCCTTGATAGCCAGGACTAAAACCTTGCTGGGAACAACAGGTTACCGTGATATTTTTCAAGCTGGATTGAGCAACATGCTTGAAGACATCAAAAATGATTTGCAGGAATTTGGCGTTGATTATCAAGGATGGTTTTCCGAACAACGCTTGATGGATGATGGTTCGGTAAAAAAAGTCCTTAAAAGATTACAAGCCTCCGGTCATCTGTACGAAAAGGACGGTGCTACGTGGTTCGCTTCCAGTAAGTTAGGCGATGAAAAAGACCGCGTGGTGCTTAGGGAAAACGGCCAATATACCTATTTTGCATCCGATATTGCCTACCACATGAACAAATTGGATAGGGGATTCGACCAAATTATCGACATTTGGGGTGCAGACCATCACGGTTACATTCCCAGGGTTAGAGCCGCCATTCAAGCACTAGGTGCAGATTCTTCTAAGCTGAAAGTACTGCTGGTGCAATTTGCCACGCTGTATCGCGGCGAAGAAAAAGTGCAAATGTCCACCCGCTCCGGCGACTTTGTCACCTTACGGCAATTGCGTGATGAAGTCGGGAAAGATGCGGCGCGGTTTTTTTATGTGATGCGCCGATCTGAACAACACATGGACTTTGACTTACAGTTGGCAACATCCAAAACCAGCGAAAATCCGGTTTACTACGTACAATACGCCCATGCCAGGGTATGCAGCGTATTAAGGCAGTTAGTAGAAAAAGGATTTGTGCGCGATATTCAATCCGGCATGGGTTCTCTCAAGCAATTGACTGAGGAACATGAACTCAGCCTGTTAAGCACACTAGAACGTTATCCTGAAATGTTGGAACGCGCCGCGCTGACCCACGAGCCGCACCAGTTGATATTGTATTTGCGTGAGTTGGCGAACGATTTCCATACCTACTATAATGCCCATCAGTTTCTCGTGGATGATGCCAATATCCGTGATGCCAGACTGAATTTGATCTGTGCCGTCAAACAAGTGCTGTCAAATGGTCTAAAATTATTGAACATCAACACGCCTGAATCAATGTAATGTCCAAAGATTATAAACACCGCGCAAACAGCCGAGACACCAACAACCGTAGGCGCAACAGCAAGGGTTCTAGCGGGGTTGGCTTATTCAAATGGATGCTGATTACCGCATTGATTATCGGCTTTGCGGTGTTTTTGGTGTATTTAAAAAGCCCCGGATTGCAAAAATCAGCCGCGCTTGCCCAAAATCAGGAAACCTCACCTGCAACAAAACCTGTTGAGACTGAATCCGCGAATAAAGCCAGTGCTGCCGAAGTAAAGAAGGAACAAAAACCCCAACCACCGCAATTCGATTTTTATACCATCTTGCCGAAGAAAGAAATGATCGTGCCGGATCACGAAATTAAAACCCGTACCCGTGAAGAGCGCGTTGGAAAAAATAAAAAAGCCAGTTACGTGATCCAAGCCGGATCATCCAGGGATCCCAAAGATGCCGACCAACTAAGGGCAAAACTGGCCTTGATGGGCATAGAATCCAAAATCCAGAAAGCCAAAGTCGAAAGCGTGATCTGGTATCGCGTCAAAATCGGCCCCTATAGCCAAATGGGCAGTGTCAACAGCATCATGTCCAGGCTGCAAAAAAACGGCATGAAGCCGGTGATTACTGAGGTGGATGGGTAGAGTGGCAGCAAACTCAGCTGTGCATTAAAGAAATGTGAAAATAAAAAAGCTGGAATGCTGGAACTAACCCTAGATTTCTAAGCCTAAAAGATTGTTAAATTTTCTAAGCAAAAATTCTTGGTGATCCCTATGAGAAATTTACTGTTCCTTTACCTTTGTTTTCTGGCTAGTGGCTGTGCGACTGAGCCAACCCCTGCAACGACTACAGACAACAAAGCCTTATCTAGCAAAGAAGAACCCCAATCACCAAATCTTGAAAATCTTAAGATCGGAATGCCCCGTGCGGAAGCTGAACGAATTTTAGGGGAACCAAGTTCGGTGACCGATACGGCAACGGAAACCACATCCGTTTGGGTATTTGGACAAGGCGCGTTAAAAGCCGCCCCACCAACAAAACCCAAAAACGATAGCAAGATGGTCGATCAAATTGGAAGTATAGCAGCGACTACGGCTGGCATTTTCATCCCATACGCAGGGGTAGTAACGAGTATCGGTTCGCAAGTCTACAGCATGGGCAATTCTGGGGATGAAAACGCCACACCATCTATTCAAGGAAAAGATAACACACGCATAGTGACTATTGAATTTAGGGACAACAAAGTCTTTTCAATCCAACGCGCTCGCCCTATTGCGATACCTCTTTCCCCTTCTTCCACTAAATAAAATCATTTTCAAATAATGCAAGTTTTACGAGGGGTTCATAAATCTTAATCTGCCTTACATGATAGCAAAAATATCGAGTACGGTATTAGCAGCAACCTAATCCCTAAAATTCTCAAACTGCAAGGGTATTTCCAGCTTTTCCTCCCTTAGCATCTGGATGACTTCTTGCAAATCATCGCGTTTTTTTCCGGTGACCCTGACTTGATCGCCTTGAATGGCGGCCTGTACTTTCAGTTTTTTGTCTTTTATCAGTTTAACGATTTTTTTGGCGAAGGCACTGTCAAGCCCTTGTTTCAAGGTGATTTCCTGGCGCATGAGTTTTCCGCTGCCTTTGGCATCGCCCACTTCCATACAGGCAATATCCACGCCCCGGCGGCTCAATTTCGCGCACACGATGCTGAACATTTGCTGGAGCTGGAAGGTGGACTCGGAAATCATGATGACTTTGTTGTCGGTCAGCTCGAAACTGGAGTCCGTACCCTTAAAATCGAACCGGGTGCCGACTTCCTTGCTGGCTTGCTCGATTGCATTTTTGACTTCGTGGGGATCGAATTCGGAAATAATATCAAAGGTTGGCATGGCTTAAATTCTTAGGTTAGTTAACGATATTGGGTTATTCAGCTTTCATCTCAGCAATAGCCTGGGTACGCAACCGGCGAACAGCTTCGCCGATTTGTGCGCCTTGCAAGCTACCATCCATCAAATCTGAGACAGCAACCGAAGCTGCCGTTTTCGCCGCTGTCATCAAATAAACTGCTTGTGGATAAGGCCTATTTTCTAGCCCCGTACGGCCTTTGGCATCTGCCTCGCATGCCAGCAAAAACTCTAGAAACTGATTATGCTGTTTAAACGCCCCTAATGTAGACAATAAATCAACCAACGTCGATGGCTTTAATTCCCTCACCTTATGGCAATGGGTATGGTATTGCATAACATGTTGTGCCAACGATTTGAAAGCGTTAGGCACACGTAAACGGTTGCACAAGGTTTCCAGGACGGGCAAGCCTTTAGTTTCGTGTCCATAATGGTGGGGCAAATTGTCCTTGGGTGACAATGCCTTGCCCAGATCATGCACCAAGGCGGCAAACCTAACTTCTGGCTTGGTGGATAACAACGCCGCTTGCTCCAGGCACATCATAGCGTGTACGCCGGTATCGATTTCTGGGTGGTGCTTTTCCGGTTGTGGTACGCCAAACAACCGATAAATTTCCGGAAATATTTTCTCCAATGCGCCACATTCTATCAAGGTGTAGAAAAAAGCTGAGGGTGAAGTTTCATTTAAGGCTTTGAACAGTTCCGCCCAAACCCGCTCCGGTACTAGGTGATTGACTTCCCCTGCATTCACCATCGCTCGCATAAGTTCTTGTGTATCAGGCGCGAGCTTAAATCCCAAATGATGATAACGTGCCGCAAATCGAGCCACACGCAGTATACGTACGGGATCTTCCGCGAAGGCAGGAGAAACGTGCCTGAAAATCCGCTTGTCTAGATCATCACGACCACCGTAAGGGTCAATGATCTCGCCTTCTGGAGTCATAGCAAGGGCATTAATGGTTAAATCCCTACGCTGTAAATCCTGCTCCAAGGTGACATCAACATCCGCATGTATAATAAAGCCTTTATAACCGGGGGCTGTTTTCCGCTCAGTCCTGGCGAGTGCATACTCCTCGTGGGTTTCCGGATGCAGGAAAACCGGAAAATCCTTGCCCACCGCACGAAAGCCTTGCTTAATCATGGATTCTGGGGTTTCCCCAACCACCACCCAATCGCATTCCTTTACTGGATAACCCAAGAGTTTATCGCGGACAGCGCCGCCGACGAGGTATTTTTCCATCGAATTAGAAAGCAATTTTGAGGATGTTTAGGATAGCATAATGCACTTCAAAAACGCATAATGGTAGCTTGTTGCGAATTTTAGCTTTGCGCATTAAGGAGAATAATTTGATAGGCATTATCTTTGCCAGCTTGTTGTTAGGCATGTTTTCGGGTGTATTAGCAGGGTTGTTTGGTATCGGCGGGGGCGTGGTGATTGTACCGGTACTCGTTTTTCTTTTTACAGCCCACGGCCTACCCACCGATCTGGTCATGGTTATGGCAATCGCAACCTCACTGGCAACCATCATACTTACCGCCGCCTCTTCCGTATTTGCCCATCATCGCTTAGGTTCCGTGCTTTGGGATAAGGTATTTACGCTAGTCCCTGGGGTCACTTTGGGGGCAATCGTCGGTGCTGCTATCGCTGGGCAAATAAACGCCGGATTTTTACGGGCTATTTTTATCATCTTTTTGCTGTACGTGGGCATACAAATGGCCTTAGGTGTTCAGCCTAAAACAGGCTCTGCCGATTATTCCAGGAAGATAGATTTCTGGGTGGCGGCAGCAATTGGCCTACTTTCCTCGTTGCTAGGCATAGGCGGAGGGACATTAACCGTGCCTTTTTTAGTGCATTGCCGATACCCAATGCGTAATGCAGTCGCCATCGCCAGTGCCTGCGGACTACCGATTGCTGTCGCTGGCACATTAAGTTACATGATTTTGGGTATGAACACCCCTAATTTACCGGAATGGAGCTTTGGATATGTGTATTTGCCGTCTTTCTTCGGAGTTGCGATAGGGAGTATTTTTACCGCACCCTTTGGCGCAAAGCTTGCCCACAAACTGCCTGCACAACATTTAAAACGCTATTTTTCGTTGTTGATTTTTATTTTGGCGCTCAAGTTGATGTGGTATTGAGTTTAGATTTATTCGCTATCACGTTTTATTGAGTTGGATCTCGTACCGCCAACTAGCAACCTTACTGTCCAGCAATCTTTTCCATCATGACCGTTTGTTAATTTCCTCTTGGTTTTGCGCTGTTCACCGGCGACGGCCCTTTGCGGCCAGGTTTCCCTGGGCATAAAAAAGCCCCAGGTTAGTTGGTCTAGCCTGGGGCTTGGGGTGTGGCGCTTGGCGATTCCCTACTTTCACATGGCAAACTGCCACA
>JAYVGW010000004.1:0-2540 GCA_043771735.1 Methyloglobulus sp. | reverse complement strand
ATCTTTCGGAATAACGTATTCATACGCGTAAGTGTTGTTTTTTAAATAGGGCGATTGTGTTATGCCGTGCATTGGGTCACTGCCTGGAAGCATGGGCGGCACTAACACAAAAACATTATCGCCAGGGGCTCTTGCGGTGGGATATTCATGCCATGATAATGCAAATTAGTGGCTTGAGGCTTAGAGATCATAATATCGGCAGGACCGATATTATTCACCAGCTTGATCCGCAGTTTATCACCGCGTTGCGCTTTGAGGACTGGCGCCAAATAGCTGCCATTGTAGACATTGGACAGGAATGTATGGCCAGCGACAGTTATTTTGGCCGGTGCAGCGTCCAAGGTTATGTCAAGCAGGCCATTCACGCTATTAATGACTTCCGGCTGAGGAATGGGGTGCTCTATTGCGCTAATAATTGACGTTTTCCCCTCAAAGCTGCCCGGTTCCTGCAAAGCGGTTCGCTCAATGTTATTACAGGCAGACAATGAAAAAAGCACACTGCACACTAATAAAGCCGACTGTTTTGGTGAAAAAGAGTGCATCGTTGTCCTCCTACGTTTTAAGCGATTCAAAAGCCGCGTGACAGGTTGACACCCACAGTGACATCGGTTGCCCCATTACTGTTGGGCCCATTGAAGACTACCGAAATACCGGGGCCAAGACTGACGCCATCCGTAAAATCCCATTCAATAGCCGCCTCAAATCCACCAGCGATGCCCTTTTGCACAAAAACATCACCGAATACTTCAAGTTCATCATGGATGATATGCTTATAGCCAGCGATAACTGTCCAATTAAAGATAGTCGCATCAAAACCATTGGGGCTTTCTAAGATGGCATTGAGGTAACCTACGCCATTGGTAAAACTTTTGGCAGCAATGGCCGTAGCCACTATGTCTACTGTTGCCCCTGGCGTGTTGTAGGGAACCTGAAAAGAAAGTTGCGATGACAGCGTCGGTAGGTGACCGTCGTCGATCAACCAACGTTGTTCCCAGGCGACCGCTACAGAATTTTGAAATTGTGTGCCCGCTGAAGCTACAACCAATGTAGGGGTGGTGACGGTCAGTTGGGATTGACAAAAAATTCCGGTTTGGGCAAAAACAATACCGCCGACCAATTGGCTTTGAAATTGGCCGCTATTCTTGTTATATAAGGCTGTTATCTGCGCCTGCGGGGTATCGGGAGCGGCTGGCTGGCCATCGATAATGGACATAAACGAACCCACACTTTGCTTGTCGGTTACATCTGCCCCAGGGCAAGCGTCTTCTCCAGCAATGGCCTTACAAGCAGACAATAGTACCGGAGCAAGCAGAATGTAAGATATTTTATGCACTACACCACCCCGTAAACACTACTGACAGAAAAATCCAGTTATGGATTATGTTTTCGTTTGAACTCCCAATAATAACTGAAAGCGATGATGCTTATTGCCAATATTAATATTTGCCAGATATATTCTTCAACATAAGCGGCGCAAACTGCAATTAAGCCTAAAAAAACACCTGCAAGGCTGAACCGCCAGCTTATCCTGATACCATCGAGAAAAGTGGTTAAGGCGAGTATTAACAATACGATTAAACCAGTCTCTTCCGGGGTTATCCTTCCGGCATGATAAAAAGTGTATACAATCATTACCGTCACCAAACCGCCCATCCAGTGCAGGATTTGAACCACAATGGCTTTTTTCCGTGCCGCCTGATAGTATGTTGCTGTATGGCTGTAGTTGGCAAAAATAGACACGATCCCAAACAAAACCACCATAGAAATCCAGTATAAATGGCTTGCTGTCGCCGAAATATCCGAGACGGCAACGCCTATCACTGCCATAATCAAAAGCGCTGTAAAAAGGACGTGGTTTGAAAATAATTTAGTATGATTCATGTATTTTTCTCATGGATGCCGTTACAGAAACATCTGCACATTAACCGGTAAGTTTAGTACCGTAATATTTTTCGCCGAAATTTTAGATAATAAGCTATTTGTGAGGGTAATCATACATGAGTGAAAATAATGAAAATATCAACAAACTGTATTCTTGCTTAGAAGGGGAGCAACTTACGCCTCATGAACGCAAAGTCATTGAAAAAGCCCTGTCGCGGATCAGTATGCCGCGCGATGCCAACAAGGAATTCACTACGCGCAGCAGATTCGGGGAGCGCGCTTCCGATGCCATTGCCGCTTTTGGTGGTTCATGGACATTTATCCTGATGTTTATGGCTGTCTTGGTTTGCTGGACTTTTTTGAATACCGAAATACTTGGCCCGCGCAAGGATGCTTTCGATCCCTACCCTTATATTTTCCTGAACCTTATTCTGTCTATGATCGCTGCCCTGCAAGCGCCCATCATTATGATGTCCCAGAATCGGCAAAACGCCAAAGACCGTCTTCATGCTGAAATCGACCATAGTGTCAATGTCCATGCTGAACTCGCAGTCCGCCACTTGAGTGACCGCCTGGATGCCATTGAGCATAGTCTCCGTAACATCGAACAGCAATCTGCCCCGACCGGTTGTCCAGGTGTAAATACCGGCTTTGAATAA
>JAYVGW010000003.1:0-4298 GCA_043771735.1 Methyloglobulus sp. | reverse complement strand
TTCAATGGGGTCATCGCCGCCTTTGTCGGCACGTTCATGCCGACCATGGCTCATTTGAACCCAGAATTTAGGCCTGTCGTCAATGCGTAACTTCTATATTTAAGTATATTTAACAGGACTTTCAGTATGCGGCTTACATTTTAACACGCCCTGGACCCTTTTCAGACCTTCGACTTCAGCGTAATGCATAAAAGGAAATCAGTATTTGCTACGAAATGCAAAATATAAATCCGCAGTGATGGTAAAACATCACATTTGTGAAGTGGAATACGCCACAGACTTCATCAGTAATTCTCCTTATCATCAATATCACTTTCATTTCTTGAGTCACAAGCTGTTTGGGACAAGCATTAAGTTTTTTCAAAAATTGGGTAATTAAAAGCAGGGCTCTTGCTTCATTAACCAAATAATCAGTAAAAGCCGACATGCCGAAATGTTGGGATCTGACCCGTAAATGAACTTGGCTTCAGGGCTGTCAAGGCAAACATAGGAGAAATACATGGCTATCATTGCAAATCAAGTTTTACCTACACCAGAATTACCGCCAGACTATAAACGGCGTGTTGTCGTGAAGTTTCAACCCGAAGCCCAACTTTCAACTTCTGCCGACCTAAGTAAACTCACGAAACCTGCCGGGCGTGAGTGGGATGACATTAAGAAAAAATTTCCGGGTCTTAAGCTCGAACGATATTTTTCTACACTGGACGAATCTTCATTAGGCTCATTAGCCCAAAGATTAGCTAAAGTAGAACAAAAATCGCCCCTGCCCAACTTCAATTCGTACTATGCCATAGAATGTCCTGACGGGGTGGTGCCCAATGATTTAGCTAAAGTAGTTTCTGATTGGCCAAATGTTGAGACCGCTTATGTTGAAGGCGGCCCTATCCCCCCGCCGCTCAATCCATCAGACGATCCTCGCAATACCAACCAGGGTTATTTGGATGCTGCTCCATCCGGCATTAATGCCCGTTGGGCTTGGAGTAATAGCGATGGTAGCGGGGTTGGTTTTGTCGATCTTGAGCGTGGCTGGACGCTTAACCACGAAGACTTGGCCGCTGCTAATATTACCGTCATCTCTGGCTTAAACCAGGATTTTCATGGGCATGGAACAGCCGTCCTCGGTGAAGTGTTGGCAGCTGACAATAACATCGGTGGAATTGGTATTGCCCCAGGTGCCACTGCCCAAGTCGTTTCCCAATGGCGTACGGCTTTTACGTACAATACGGCGGAAGCCATCTTAAGTGCAGTGGGTGCAATGAATGCAGGTGACGTATTGTTGCTCGAAGCGCAAACTAGCTACCCTACTGCCACAGGCTACGTTCCTGTCGAAGTTGAACCAGCCGTGTTCGATGCAATCCAGTTCGCAACCTCCCAAGGCATTGTGGTCGTTGAGGCGGGCGCAAATGGGTCAGTCGATCTCGATGCGTTCCAAGATGTCAACGGAAAGCATATCCTTAACCGCAATAGCCCAGATTTTCGAGATTCCGGAGCAATCATCGTTGGTGCCGCAAGCTCAACAATGCCGCACGCACGACTTTCGTTCTCGAATTTTGGTACCCGTATTGATTGCTTCGCGTGGGGCCAGAATATCGACACTTGTGGTGACGGCTGGACGGGTACGGCGACAAATTTATACACAATCAGCTTTGGTGGCACTTCGGGTGCTTCTCCCATTATCGCTGGTGCAGCGCTGCTGCTCCAATCATGGCGGATTAAACAAAATAACAATCGGTATTCACCCGATGAACTACGGGGATTGTTAGGCAATGTAACCCTCAATACCCATAGCGCAAATCCCCCTTCAGATCGCATCGGGGTTATGCCTAACTTACGTTCAATCATCAGGAATCAAAGCCCATTTTGGTGGGTGCGTTATCTTGCTTGGGCTTGGTTAATCATTATTGGCGGATTACTGATCACCCCTGGAGGGACTTTTTGCATCAAGTGTGGCATGCAAGATCCAGGGTACATAGGTGATGTTGTTGTTAATTTTTTGGGCGCGATTTCTATTGTTCTAGGCATCACCGGGGTAATCTCCAATCTTTCTCGGAACAGGAATATTGGGTAATGCAATTTATAAGTTAGGGTTATAGGCTTTTGATAAGCGCCACTTTTTAGCCAAGCGCTACTGGCGAAAATAGCGGAGTAATTCAGGTCAACTTTTACAATAGGGTAATTAAATTAGGGGTTTACTTATGAAAACGAAGCACATTTATTTAAAGATAGAGCCATTACACAATTACACGCCTGTGGCTCCCGACGATGCTGAGCATCACAAACACCGCATTGATTGCATGCGCACCATGGGTCATGAAGATGGGAAAATACCGCCCGCTGAAATTGATCGTCGTCGGTTGGAAGGTTTGGTGTATCGAGAATACCTCGATGCTGACTACACAATCTTGAAGACTGATCCGCTTATTGCGGCAGACATCAACGAACCGGCTGCCGACCGTAGGATTCCCGGTACGGTCATTTACACACAGCCGGGCGAGCGGCTTTACATCCATGTTTTAAATGCTGACGAAGAACCCCATAGTTTTCATCTGCATGGCCTGCATTACGGTATTGATTCGGATGGGTCGTGGCCGTTCGGTACTCACCGCGACGATGGCAATCGGAGCGATGCTATTTGTCCCGGCAAGGAATGGTGTTATGTGTTTGACGTGAAAGAGGACGCTATCGGCGCATGGCCGTTCCACGACCATCACATGCATATTAGTGAGGTGGTGAACCGGGGACTGTTTGGTGGTCTCGTCGTCCGCGATTCGGATTGTGACCAACCAGACCTCGAAGTACCTATTTTTTTCCATCGGCTAGCTGGAAAAAGCGACACTGCGCTTTACGATAGTGGCACTCTCAATCCTGGCGATACCTTTTCGTTTACCTTTCCGGACGAAGGGACATTTGAATACTTTTGTAAATTCCATCCCATGCAAGGCCGTGTGCGGGTCACCACAACCGGCCCGGCGACAGCGACCATCAATCTATTGGACACTCCGCCCCGGTTTGAGCTGGACGATGTGACTATCCGGGTAGGTGGGACAGTCACATGGAATCATGGTGGCAATCAACCACATACCGTGACTGACCGCACCGGGTCTGGACTTGAATCGCTCTGCATTAATGGCCGAACGTTTGTAGGAAATACACCCACTATTGTGGCAGAAAGCGGCAAACGCATCCGTTGGTACGTGTTCAACCTTGATTTAGGAATGATGTGGCATAACTTCCACCTGCACGGTCAACGGTGGCAATTAGGCAATGAAACGGTGGACACACGAAGCCTAGGTCCTGCAGAATCGTTTGTCGCCGATACCGTTGTTCCGCCGGTCCTTTTATGGCCGCTGCCGCTTGATTGTGATTGCGAACCTCAAAAAGCACACGACGAACCAACCTCGCCACTTCCCATTCATGATGCACATACGACGGCCGAATTGCAAACCACACATCTGTCCGATCAGACATCCGAGGAGCCTGATTCTTATAAAAAACCGCACCCGAAACGACGGAAATGCAAATTGCAAGGCGATTTCCTGCTCCATTGCCACGTCGAAATGCACATGATGCAAGGTATGGCTGGTCTTGTGCGGGCGATACAGGAAGTGGAATTAACCGACGACGAGGTGCAAAAAATATGTTTTCACCTGCCCAAAGTCAGGCTGCAAGAGTGCCCTGATGTTGGTCATACCTGTAAGAGTGAAGGGAATGACAGTTGGGAATTGCTGACCAACTCGCCCATTTTCATCGTACACGGAGCGTTACTGCCGAATGGCCGTGTGCTGGTTTTTTCGGGTGCTGTCGAGAGCAGTCATTATCCACTGGAAGCCCGCATCTGGAATCCGGCCACCAAACTGATGACGGCTCCGGTCATTCCTTTGCCAGAAGATTTGTTTTGCAGTGGACACACCTTTTTACCTGATGGGCGGCTCCTTATAATTGGTGGAGATAGCCATGCCCATCCTCCTGGGGTAGTCCATGCTGCTCAACAAAACAATCACTGCTATTTTTTCACGCCAGACCCTGGCAACCCCGATACAGGCAGCTTCTCTCGGACGGGCGACATGGCACATTTTCGCTGGTATCCAACAGCCTTAAGGCTCGCCGATGGACGTGTACTAGCCTTCTCAGGAAGCAGCCCGTTGGCTGAGGAAGTAGAGGTTTTCGACGGCGTAGGCACATGGAATGCTATCAGCGGAGCCAATCGCGCGTTCGGAGAGCTGTATCCGGGCATGCACCTTTTGCCTTCCGGTGAAATTTTCAATTCCCGTACCGGCTGGGGTGAAGCTTCAGGCACG
>JAYVGW010000002.1:0-3922 GCA_043771735.1 Methyloglobulus sp. | reverse complement strand
GCGGTTGCCAATCAGGTCGAGGAAAAAATCGCCACCTACGTGTTCGACCTCATGGAGAAATTTGCCGGTTACGGGTTCAACAAATCGCACTCTGCCGCTTATGCGCTGGTCGCTTATCAAACCGCCTGGCTAAAGACGCATTACCCGGCGGCGTTCATGTCGGCGGTGCTATCCTCCGATATGGACAATACCGACAAGGTTGTTACTCTGATTGAAGAGTGCAGGCAGATGAAACTGGAGATTTGCCCGCCCAATATCAATATCTCAAACTACCGGTTTACGGTGAATGATGACGAGCATATCGTCTATGGCCTGGGAGCTATCAAAGGTGTAGGCGAATCGGCCATTGAAGAAATCCTCAAGGAAAGGACGGAGCATGGAAAATTTCTAGGGCTTTACGACTTATGTAAACGGGTAGACTTGAGGAAAGTAAACCGGCGCGTGCTGGAAGCCCTGTGCAGGGCGGGTGCGTTCGACGTATTCGACCTTAATCGCGCAGGCCACCTGGCCGAACTGCCGACGATAGTCAGGGTGGCAGAGCAACACGGCAAGATGGCGGAAACTGGGCAAGATGATTTGTTCGGTTTGGCGGCACATGCAGAAGATGTTGCCGATGACGCGGAGACTTATACGACATCTGTCGAGCCTTGGTCGGAACAAGAGCGGCTGGCTGGTGAAAAACTGACCTTGGGATTATACCTAACCGGACACCCTATCGGGCAATACGAATCGGAAATCAAACAGTTCACCAGTGGCACCATTGCCCATTTGCTGTCCGAAGTGGAGCGCTCAAAAGGCAAGATGGAGGCGCGTGTTGCCGGGCTGGTGGTCGAAATTCGTACCCGCCAGACCAAGCAAGGCAAAACCATGGGCTTTGCCACGATAGATGACCGTACAGGCCGCCTAGAAATCGCCGCGTTCGGCGACAAATACGAAACCTACCGGAGCATTTTCTCCCGCGATAGCCTGTTAGTTGCCGAAGGCGCGTTAGCGATTGATGATTTTTCCGGCAATCTTAGGTTATCCGTTGAAACACTCTACACTATGGAGCAAGCCAGGGAGCAATTCGCCAGAGGGTTGCAGTTAACTTGGTTGTTTGATGGTCAAGTCTCAGAGTCGCAAAAATTCATTTCTGGATTGCTAACAGCTCTGCAACCGTTCAAAGGCGGGACTTGTCCCGTAGGTATCAGTTATACCTCGCCGGAAGCGTCTGCAAGTCTCCAACTTGGTGATAATTGGCGCGTACATCCAACAGACGAATTGCTAATAAGGCTCAAACAATCACCTTGTGTGGTGGCGGTTGAGGTTAAGTATCGGTAGTATTTATCGTTTGTAGGTCATATTCTGTGCGTAGGTAAGCGATAATTAGATATAAATCAATATATTGTAAATTTTTGTTGCCAAAAAATAACTTATTTGCGCTGTCGTGTTTTGCTAAAAACCCTCGTGTGGAGGGTTTTTTCGGGATCAACTACGTATTTATACGTATATGAAATTCTTTTTGGAACGGTTATTGTGAACCACGCTTAATTAGATGAATTCGCGGTTGGGGTTAAATTTATCGGTAACTAAGTTACTGTATTCCCTAATCCTGGTCAATGATATTCAAAGTATGGAGGCGATTTGCAGTCTTTATGGTGCAACTTGACAGGACACTGTTAAAAGGGAATCTAAAAAAATAGCGAATGAGGGCAGGCATCATCAATTATCCTGCTCAGTTTTTTCTAACTCTAACAAGGTGATATTTATGAAGAATATTGATCTAATGGAAAATCAGGCTGCAACCAAAGATAGGTCGCATCTATTTGTGGCTAATGAAATTGAGCTTCCTGATTTTAAGGGGAAAAATATTCCTTTTTTGTCAAACATACCTGAAAGCGGCCTAGCTGACCTTATGGGAAAAGCCAAAACCATAAGATATGTTAGGGGAGGGGTTATAGACTCAGAAGGCAATACAGAATCCCTGTTAGTAGTTTTTTTAGGCAAGGTAAGGGTGGCTAGGGGTGATGCTTATGGCCAGGAAGCCATGTTCCAAATTAAGGAATCCAACACATGCTTCGGCGAAATAGCCCTGCTTACTGATGAACTGAGGTCGGTTTCCACAGTCACTATAGAAAACACAGTCTTTGCGGCTATTTCAAAAAAAGATTTCAATATCTGGCTGATGGATTATCTTGATGTCAAATTCGCTTTTTTGCCGGTGCCAATGGAAAAATTAGACAGTTAAGAGATCTCCCAATATCTCCTTAGACAAGCTTGTAGCGATTGCCAACTGTTCACCTCACGACAAGGAAGCGCAACACTGTTTACAAACCATTGACGGTATCGACCCTATGTGGTTTGCGCCGCCGAAGAAGTTGGGGCGGGTTGCCTTCTGAACTGCGGATGCGTTCATCTTAATTTACCAGTTTTTGCCTCAAGGCAATGAAGCTGCTGAAAAATCAATCGCATAGGCTTGTCTAAGCGCCACTCAGGCGAATTTCCGTTATGTTTTAAAGCCCATCGCCACCAAACTGTAAGCCTGCACCCAAATGTTGCCGTAGCCAATGCTTGGAGTACGACAGTAATGTTAGTCGCCATCGTCCAAACCGCCTGTCCTGTTCGCCATTATCAAGCAATACCCCAGCTAGCTACCGAAACCATCATGCCACAAGGGTTGTGCAACGAGGATTCCATATCCTCTGCCACACTTCCTCATGGCTGAGGAAGCCGATTTTCAGGCTAAAAAGATACTGGGACGCAAGACCTTTACTTTAAGCCATCCTTGACCCCTGGGCACCGGTATTCCTTGCTTGAATGACGTTTCTTTGGGGCAACATCGTTAAGCTATCATTCATAATCTGTATGCTAGGCTATCGTGGGTATTAACACTGGGGACTTATCAATGGAAGCGCTCGATCATTTAACGGCAACTTTGGCATTGACCATGGGTCTGGCTTGGGCGAGCGGTATCAACTTGTATGCCACGTTGTTGACCTTGGGCCTCCTTGCCAACAGCGGCAATATCAATCTACCGCCGGACTTGCAGATTGTCGCCAATCCCTTAGTGATGGGCGCTGCGGGTATCATGTATTTTGTTGAGTTCTTCGTCGATAAAACCCCAGGTGCAGATTCTGGCTGGGATGCGATACATACCTTTATCCGCATTCCCGCCGGGGCAATGCTGGCTGCTGGTGCGGTAGGCGATTTGAACCCTGCCGTTGAAATTGCCGCCGCCTTATTGGGTGGCAGCCTTGCGGCGGGGACACATGCCACCAAAGCCGGTACGCGAGTGCTGATTAATGCTTCGCCGGAACCGTTTAGCAACTGGATAGCCTCAATCGGCGAAGATGTTGCGGTTGTTACTGGCGTTTGGGCGAGCATCAACCGCCCGGCTTCATTCTTGGTTGCACTCGTCTTGTTCGTGATCTTGATGATCTGGTTATTACCAAGAATTTGGGTAGGCGTAAAAAAAATGTTCCGCTTTATCCTGGGCTGGTTTCGAAAAGAGGACAGCCCGCCGGATTTTAATCTGCCCCAGTGACTAATTCCTATTGACTGCAAGGGCGTAATCGCGTCTAATGGCGCTCTTTTGTATGCCTGCCCAGGTAGCTCAGTCGGTAGAGCAGAGGACTGAAAATCCTCGTGTCGACGGTTCGATTCCGCCCCTGGGCACCACCATCTTTATCTACTTATCTTGTCAGCCTTGTACTTCCGCGCTTGTTGGGTTGTCTGCTTATATTCGCTAGATACGATGTAAAAAGACATCACAAAATAATTGTCGTAAAGTATCATCCCTATTAAAAATAGCGAGGGGCGACAATGTTGTCACCTAAGGAATAATGTTTAACAGAAAATTGTTCGAGGATTGCAGTATGAAAATTATTTATTGGATAGGCTTGACCTTTTTGGCGGGTTGTTCGCAAGACCAGCAAAACCAGCT
>JAYVGW010000001.1:0-2519 GCA_043771735.1 Methyloglobulus sp. | reverse complement strand
TGATATGGACTCCTCACTCACCTTGGTGCTATAAAATGCACCGAGAATTTTTAGGCTCTATGTGAAATAGAGTGGGTATAAACCTTCACCTGAGCTTTGTAAAAGTAACTCCGTCCATCCTTCGACAATGCTCTCCTGAGCGCAGACGAAGGGCTCAGGGCGCACGGAGAAAAATGACAAGCTTCTTATAGTTATCCACTATTAATCACATAGAGCCGTAAAAATTAAGGCGTTTAATCTGATCAACTTGGATTAAGTCTTTTTCAGCGTTACACTACGGTTTTGCTCACGCGCAGAGACAACTACAGCCATGTTAAAACAGACCCCTCTTTACGATCTTCATCTTAAGTTGGGTGCCAAAATGGTGCCTTTTGCCGGTTATCAAATGCCATTGCACTATAGCCAGGGTATTATTCATGAACATCTGCATTGTCGCAGTCAGGCGGGTTTTTTCGATATTTCCCACATGGGGCAATGCCTGATTCTGGGTGATGACGCCGCCAGTGAGCTGGAGCAATTGACACCTGGCAATATTAGCAGCCTTAAACCTGGTGACCAGAAATATACGGTATTGACCAATAATAATGGCGGTATTATCGATGACATCATCATTACCCGCATCGATTCGGGATTAATGATCATTGTTAATGCCGCCTGTAAAGACAAAGATTTTAACTATTTAAAAAACCATCTATCCGGGTTCTGTGATTTTCAAGAACTGCCAGATCATGCATTATTAGCGTTACAAGGCCCCGCTGCTGCAACGATTATGCGGAAATTTTCTGCGGATGCCGCTGATTTATCATTTATGCAAGCCTGTGCAACGGAAATCAGCGGCATATCCTGCAACATCAGCCGTAGTGGCTATACCGGCGAAGACGGCTTTGAAGTTTCAGTAGCTAATCAATATGCGGAACAACTTGCCTGCCTGTTGCTTGCTGAAGATGAGGTTGAGGCAGTCGGCCTGGGTGCGAGAGATACCTTGCGTTTGGAAGCGGGTCTGTGTCTTTATGGACATGAACTTAATGAAGACATTACGCCGGTGGAAGCAGGGCTGCGATGGCTGTTTAAAAAGGGCCATAACCAATTCCCCGGAGCAGACAAAATTCTGAATCAGTTACATTATGGTTCAGAAAAAATTCGCGCCGGTCTTCTGGTCGAAAGCAAAATACCGGTGCGGGATGGCAGCGATATTATCAATAAAGAAGACAGGGTTATAGGTCACGTTACCAGTGGCAGTTTTTCCCCCAGTTTGGGTAAACCAATTGCTATGGCGCTGCTAGACCGACATTCAGCAAGCTTGGGCAATACCTTGTACGCCATCGTTCGTGATCGAAAAATTCCAGTGACCGTGACCAAATTACCTTTTATTCCACATCGCTACCATCGATAAACATCATGACTACATCACGCCCTAACCTGGATCAACTGGAAATGCGCGGTAATTTTATCTACCGTCACATCGGCCCTAATCAGCAGCAAACCAGGGACATGCTTGCGGAACTCGGATTAAATGAACTTGAAGACATCATAGAGCAAGCCATTCCCGCCAATATTCTAAATCATGAACCACTCAAACTGACCGAAACGATGAGTGAACGCGCCGTCATTAAACATCTGCGCAAAATGCGCAGCCGTAATAAAGTGTTTACTTCAATGATAGGTATGGGCTATTACGACACGGTCATGCCTGCGGTGATCAAGCGCAATGTCCTGGAAAATCCCGGCTGGTATACGGCTTATACGCCCTATCAGGCTGAAGTCAGTCAAGGCAGGCTGGAGGCTTTGTTAAACTATCAACAAGTGATTATCGACTTAACCGGCATGGAACTGGCCAATGCTTCATTGCTTGATGAAGCGACAGCGGCAGCAGAGGCCATGACCATGTCGCGGCGTTTGTCCAAAAGCTCTGCCAACAGTGTTTTCGTGGATCAGGATTGTCACCCGCAAACCATAGCGGTTATCAAAACCCGCGCCCATTCATTAGGTTATGAGGTTATCGTTGCCGATCCTTTCCATGATCTGGAACAACATGATTTTTTTGCCCTGATAGTGCAATACCCCGGCTCGAAGGGTGAAATAAAAGACCTGAGCCAAGTTACCGCCATCGCTCATAAAAAATCTGCGCTGATCACAGTCGCTGCGGACTTGTTGAGTCTGGTGTTATTAAAGCCCCCTGCTGCGTTCGGTGTTGATATTGTCGTGGGCAGTTCGCAGCGCTTTGGCGTGCCTATGGGCTATGGCGGTCCACATGCGGCATTTTTTGCCACCAGAGATGAATATAAACGCTCTGTTCCAGGCCGCATCATCGGCGTATCCAAAGACAGTCACGGACAGGTTGCGTTACGTATGGCCCTGCAAACCCGGGAACAGCATATCCGCCGCGATAAAGCGACCAGCAACATTTGCACATCGCAGGTTCTGCTTGCCGTTATCGCCGGGTTTTATGCGGTTTATCACGGCGCCGAGGGCTTGCGCCTGATTGCCGGTCGCGTGCATCGCTATGCGCAAATTCTGGC